>JAEMSB010000137.1:5577-9305 GCA_016463045.1 Niveispirillum sp. | reverse complement strand
GTCCGTCCGCCCCGCCCAGGTGGAGGCGGCGGTGGGCCTGCTGGATGAGGGATCGACCGTTCCCTTCATCGCCCGCTACCGCAAAGAAGTGACGGGCGGGCTGGACGACACACAGCTGCGCAATCTGGAAGAACGCCTGCGCTATCTGCGGGAGATGGAGGAACGGCGCGCCACCATCCTGGCCAGCATCAATGAACAGGGCAAGATGACGCCCGACCTGGCCAAGCAGATCACGCAAGCTGATACCAAGACCCGGCTTGAGGACCTGTACCTCCCCTACCGCCCCAAGCGCCGCACCAAGGCGATGATCGCGCGTGAGGCCGGGCTGGAGCCGCTGGCCGACCGGCTGCTGTCCACCCCAACTCTGTCCCCCGATGCAGAAGCAGCCAGTTTCGTCAGTGCGGACAAGGGTGTCGCCGATGTGAAGGCAGCCCTGGAGGGGGCGCGCGCCATTCTGGTGGAACGGATGGGCGAGGATGCGACCCTGGTGGGCCGCCTGCGCGACTTTTCCCAGTCCCAGGGCCGCGTCGTATCGGCCCTGGTGGAGGGCAAGGCCGAAGAAGGGGCCAAGTTCAGCGACTATTTCGATTTCTCCGAACCCCTGACCAAGATGCCGTCGCACCGCGCGCTGGCCCTGTTCCGGGGCCGCACCGCCGGTGTGCTGGATCTGAAGCTGGCCGTGGGGGACGAACCGCCGGCGGGATCACCGCACCCGGCGGAGAGCCTGATCGCCGCGGCCTTCGGTATTCAGGATCGTGGCCGGCCCGCCGACCGCTGGCTGGCCGAATGCTGCCGCTGGGCCTGGAAGACCAAGATTTCCCTGCATATCGAACTGGACCTGATGAATGTCCTGCGCGAGAAGGCGGAGGATGAGGCCATCCATGTCTTTGGCCGCAACCTGAAGGACCTGCTGCTGGCACCGCCCGCCGGACAGCGCGCCACCCTGGGCCTGGACCCCGGCATCCGCACGGGCGTGAAGGTGGCCGTGGTCGATGCCACCGGCAAGCTGTTGGATACCGGCGTCATCTACCCGCATGAGCCGCGCAAGGATTGGCAGGGATCGCTGGCGACCCTGGCCGCTTTGGTGAAGCGTCATGATGTCGACCTGATCGCCATCGGCAATGGCACCGCCAGCCGGGAGACGGATAAGCTGGCCGCCGACTTGATCGAACTGCTGGGCGATCAGCGCATCACCAAGGTGATGGTGTCGGAGGCGGGCGCCTCCGTGTACTCGGCCTCCGAAGTGGCGGCGCTGGAATTCCCCAAGCTGGACGTGACCTTGCGCGGCGCTATCTCCATCGCCCGGCGTTTGCAGGACCCGCTGGCCGAACTGGTGAAGATCGACCCGAAATCCATTGGCGTCGGCCAGTATCAGCATGATGTCAGCCCCGCCAAGCTGTCCCGCGCGCTGGACGCCGTGGTCGAGGATTGTGTGAACGGCGTCGGCGTCGATCTAAACACGGCGTCGGTGCCGCTGCTGGCCCGCGTGTCGGGCCTGTCGGAGACGGTGGCCAAGAATGTCATCGCCTTCCGGGATGAAAAGGGCGCCTTCCGCTCCCGCCGGCAATTGCTGGACGTGCCGCGCCTGGGGCCGAAGGCGTTCGAACAGGCGGCGGGCTTCCTGCGCATCCGCGACGGGGAGAACCCGCTGGACGGCTCCTCGGTCCACCCCGAGGCGTATCCCGTGGTCGAACGCATCCTGAAGAAGACGGGCCGCCCCTTGGCCAAGCTGATCGGCGATGTCGGCTTCCTGCAATCACTCGACCCCGCCGATTTTACGGATGAGAAGTTCGGGATACCGACCGTCAGCGACATCCTGAAAGAACTGGAAAAGCCCGGCCGCGACCCGCGCCCGGAATTCAAGACCGCCCAGTTCAAGGATGGGGTGGAGGAGCTGAAGGATTTGCAGCTCGGCATGGTGCTGGAGGGGGTGGTGACCAACGTCACGGCCTTCGGCGCCTTTGTCGATGTCGGCGTGCATCAGGATGGGCTGGTCCATATCAGCCAACTGTCCCATACCTTCGTGAAGGACCCGCACAGCGTCGTGAAGGCCGGCGACATTGTGAAGGTCAAGGTCATGGAAGTGGACCTGAAGCGCAAGCGCGTGGCCCTGACCATGAAGCTGGACGAACGTCCGGCCCCCGCCCGTGCCGCTGCACCAAGTGACCGACGCGACGACCGGCGCGGCCCACCGCCCTCGCGGGCACCCCAGGGCCAGCAGCGTCCGCCGCAGCAGAACAACCCGCCGCCCAGGAAGCCGGCCCCTGTGGAGGACAATGCATTCGCCGCAGCGTTTGCGGCGGCCAAGGCGAAGGGCAAGCGATAACGCCGCCGACCGCCCGTAAAAAGCCGCAATCCCCCCGTCTGCTTCATCCTCGGCAGTCGGGGGATGTCCGTGCGTTACCTGTCACTTATCGGTCTGGCACTGGCCCTGACTGCTTGCGCGCAGACACCTGCGCCCGAGCCAACGGCAACCCCACCGCCACAGCCAACAAGCGTCGATAACGGCCTGGGCAGCCAGTTCGGCAATTATGAGAATTACGAGACGGGCAGCACCCATCAAAACCCGTCCGGCCCCTGCCCGATCTATGCCTGGGACCGACCGATCAGCGGCGGGCGGGTCATCCGCTATCTTTCCGCCGCCTGCCCCGCTCCCCAACCGGGCCGTCCGGATGCGGTGCGGATCATTGATCTGGGCCGGCAGGTCATCACACCATGAACGAAAAGGGCCGGCCCAACCGGACCGGCCCTTTCCCCATTTCGCACAGGACAATCAATACGTCGTGCGGCCACCGGAAATGTCGAAGGTCGATGCGGTGGTGAAGCTGCATTCGGCGCTGGCCATCCAGCTGATCATAGCTGCCACTTCGTGAATTTCGCCCAGACGCCCGGCGGGGATCTTGGACAGCATGTAATCGACCTGGCTCTGCGGCAGCTGCTCCAGGATCGGGCTTTTGAAGGTGGCGGGCGTCAGGGCGTTGACGCGGATGCCGGTCTTGGCCAGTTCCTTGCCAAGCGACTTGGTAAAGCCGATGACACCGGCCTTGGACGCCGAGTAGGCCGAGGCGTTGGGGTTGCCTTCCTTGCCGGCCACCGACGAGACATTGACGATACGGCCATAATCGTTCTTCAGCATATGCGGGATGACCGCACGGCAGCAATAGAACAGGCCGTTCAGATTGATGTCGATAACCCGGCGCCAGCTGTCCAGCGGGAATTCCTGCACCGGAACGGTGGCACCCGTGATGCCCGCGCTGGCGATCAGCACATCGACACGGCCCAGCTTTGCGGCCACGGCGTCGGCTGCCGCCTGCACAGCGTCGGCATCGGTGACGTCAAGGGAGATTGCGTCAACGGCACCGGTATCCGCCTGCGCCTGGGTCAGCGCGTCGGCATTCATGTCCCAGAGGACGACCTTGGCCCCCTCCTGCGTCAGGCGGGCTGCGACTTCCCGGCCCACGCCGGAGGCGCCACCGGTAACGATGGCGACTTGGCCCTTGAAACGGTCGGCGTAGATGCTCATGCCACACCTTCCTGGGTCCAGGCGACGACGTCCTGACGCTGCTCGCCCAGCTTTTCGATGCCCAGGCGCATGACGTCGCCAGCCTTCAGATATTTCGGTTCCGGCTTCTGGCCCAGGCCCACGCCGGGCGGGGTGCCGGTGGTGATCAGGTCGCCCGGCTCCAGCGTGATGAACTGGCTGATATAGGCGACCAGCTGACGGCAGG
>JAEMSB010000137.1:3385-5567 GCA_016463045.1 Niveispirillum sp. | reverse complement strand
TGGTCTTGCTGCTGCCATTCTGATAGCGGTGGCCGTTCACCTCCAGCCACATGGACAGGTTCTGCGCATCGCCCACCTCGTCCGAGGTCACGACCCAGGGGCCGACGGGGCCGAACGTGTCACAGCCCTTGCCCTTGTCCCAGGTGCCGCCGCGTTCGATCTGGAAGGCGCGTTCGGACACGTCATTAATCAGGACATATCCTGCGACATGATCCAGCGCGTTCTCCTCGCTGACATAGCGGGCGCGGCTGCCGATGACGATGCCAAGCTCCACTTCCCAGTCGGTCTTGACCGAGTCCTTGGGGATCATCACCGGGTCATTGGGGCCGGTCAGGCAGGAGACGGCCTTGGTGAACAGCACCGGCTCCGTCGGGATGGGCAGGTTGCTCTCCGCCGCATGGTCGGCAAAGTTCAGACCGACGGCGATGAATTTGCGCACGCCATTGATGGGCACGCCATAACGGGGGGACCCTTCCACGGCCGGCAGGCTGGCTGGATCAATGGCGGCGATCTTGGCCAGACCGGCGGGCGACAGCACGTCCGGGGTGATATCGGCAACGATGCCGGACAGGTCGCGGATGGTGCCGGTGGCATCCATCAGGCCCGGCTTTTCCTGGCCCTTGGGGCCGTAACGCAGCAGCTTCATGATAAGTAGCTTTCGTGATCGGAAATGATTGGATTATTTGCCCTGACCCACATAAGGCCGGTGCAGCTTGACCTCGCGGTTCAGCTCCACGCCGAAGCCGGGCTTGTCGGAAAGTTTCAGCTTGCCATTGACGGGCACAGGCTCACCCAGCAGCTGGGGATGGAACATCGGCACGACCTTATCGGCCTTGGGCGCCATCATCAGGAATTCGGCAAACGGGCTGTTATGGCGCGTGATGACGAAGTGATAGGAATAGACCGACGACCCGTGCGGGATGACCATGATGCCCCGGCTGTCGGCCATGTTGGCGATCTTGGTCAGTTCGGTGACGCCGCCGCACCAGCCCACATCCGGCTGAATGATGTCGCAGCAATCCATTTCCATCAGCATGCGGAAGCCCCAGCGGGTGGCCTCATGCTCGCCCGTCGTCACCAGCATGCCCGGCGGGGCCTTCTTCTTCAGTTCGGCATAGCCCCAGTAATCGTCGGGCGACAGCGCCTCTTCGATCCATTTCAGGCCATATTCATGGGCCTTGTGGGCCAGCTTGGTGGCGTAGTTCAGGTCCAGCGACATCCAGCAATCGAACATCAGCCAGAAATCCTCGCCCACCCGCTCGCGCATGGTGGCCAGTTCCTCGATATTCTTGCGCAGGCCCTCTTCACCCTCTGCCGGACCATGATGCAGGGGCATCTTGCCGCCGATGAAACCCATTTCCTTGGCCAGATCGGGACGCGCGCCAGTAGCGTAGAAGGTCAGTTCATCGCGGACGGCACCGCCCAGCAGGTGATAGACCGGTTCCTGACGCAGCTTACCCAGCAGGTCCCACAGGGCCAGATCGACGCCGGAAATGGCGTTCACCACCAGACCCTTGCGGCCATAATATTGGGAACCGAAATACATCTGGTCCCAGATCTTCTCCACCTCCACCGGGGAGCGGCCGATCAGGAAGCGGGAGAAATGCTTTTCCACCAGATAGCAGGCCGGTTCCCCACCCGTGGTCACCGCGAATCCGATGGTGCCGTCCGCCGCCTCGATCTCCACCACCAACGTGCCCAGCACATTGATGCCGAAGCTCTGCCGGCTTTGGCGATATTCGGGATACCGGCTCATCGGCGTGGCGATATGATCGTCGATCCAGTGGCCGTCACCCTGGTCATGGTAATCGGCGCCACCGCCGCGCACCACATAGGCGCGGACATCGCGGATAAGGGGGAAGGCCATGGTGTTTTCACACTCCCTGAAGGGCGTACGCAGCGGGCAAGAAAGGTGCGCACGTTCTTAATTGTGGGATACAGTTTTATAAAATGGGACAACGCCTGTCAATGCGGTCCTGATACCGGTCGCCCTTTCCCGCTGGGGGATCAGGCTTGCGTCGGATTTTGATTTATGAGACATCATTCCGCAATATGAGATTCAAGGAGGAAAGCCATGCGTTTGTTGGAAGGCAAGACCGTGCTGATCACCGGCGCATCGCGCGGGATCGGGGCGGCTGTGGCGGTCGAATGCGCCCGGCACGGGGCCAATGTCGCCATCAAC
>JAEMSB010000137.1:0-3375 GCA_016463045.1 Niveispirillum sp. | reverse complement strand
ACTATGCCGCCTCCCCCGCCGCTGCCGAGGATGTCGTGGCGCAGATCGAGGCGCTGGGCCAGAAGGGCATTGCCGTCAAGGGCGACGTGGCCGATCCGGCGGCGGCACAGGAATTCGTGAAGGCAGCCGTGGCGGCCTTTGGTGGCGTGGACGTATTCGTCTCCAATGCCGGCATCTGCCCGTTCCATTCCTTCCTGGACATGCCGGTCGATGTGGTGGACCGCACCATCAAGGTGAACCTGAACGGTGCCTATTACATGACCCAGGCCGCCGCCAACCAGATGAAGAATCAGGGGCGCGGTGGGGCGATCATCGCCATCTCCTCCATCTCCGCCCTGGTCGGCGGTGGCATGCAGACCCATTACACGCCCACCAAGGCCGGTGTGCATTCGCTGATGCAAAGCTGCGCCATCGCCCTGGGTCCCTATGGCATTCGCTGCAACTCCCTGCTGCCGGGCACCATCCTGACCGACATTAACAAGGACGACCTGGCTGACGTGGCCAAGCGCACCTACATGGAAGGCCGCATCCCGCTGGGCCGCCTGGGCCAGCCGGAGGATATGGGCGGACCGGTGGTGTTCCTGGCGTCTGACCTTGCCCGCTATGTCACCGGTGCCGCATTGCTGGTCGATGGCGGCGCGTTTGTGAATTTGCAGTAACTGGTCTCCCCTAAATGCGCGTCTCGCTTTTCATCACCTGCATCAATGACAGCCTGTTTCCCGATACCGGCCGGGCCGTGGTGCGGGTGCTGGAGCGGTTGGGGCATCAGGTGGAATTTCCGCTGGCCCAGACCTGCTGCGGCCAGATGCATCATAATTCCGGCTATCATGATGATGCGGTGGGCCTGGTCCGCCGCTTCGTCGATACGTTCCAGGATGCGGAAGCCATCGTGATCCCGTCTACCTCCTGCACCGCCATGGTGCGGGGGCAATACCCCTATCTGGCAAAACATGTGGCCAAGGATGAGGGGCTGCTGCGGGCGGTGGAGGTGATGGCGCCGCGCGTCTTTGAATTCTCTGAATTCCTGACGCAGAAGCTGGGGCTGTCCGATGTCGGCGCCTATTATCCGCACCGCGTCACCTATCACAGCTCGTGTAATTCGCTGCGCTCCCTGCATCTGGGCGATGGGCCGCTGACCCTACTGCGGCATGTCTCGGGCATCGATCTGGTGGAGCTACCCAATAACCGCGAATGCTGCGGCTTTGGCGGCACCTTTGCCGTGAAGAATGCCGAGACCAGCACCGCCATGCTGACCGACAAGATGCGCCACATCCTGTCCACGGGGGCAGAGATCTGCACCGCCGGCGACAATAGCTGCCTGATGCATATTGGCGGCGGCCTGTCGCGGCAGCGCACGGGCGTGCGGACCGTGCATCTGGCGCAGATCCTGGCCTCCACGGCGGAGGAACCCTGGGCATGAGCGCCTCCTTCCCCACCCGCGCCGCAGACGGCCTGCGCAACACACAGCAGCGGCGCAACCTGGCCAAGGCCACCAATACCATCCGGGGCAAGACCGCCAAGGTCACCGCCGAACTGCCAGATTGGGAGGCGCTGCGCGAGGCCGGCAAAGCCATCAAGCGCGAAGCCCATGCCCGCCTTGACCATTATCTTCTGCAACTGGAGGAGATGGTCATCAAGGCCGGCGGCCATGTGCATTGGGCCGCAGATGCGGCAGAGGCGCGTTCCATCATCGTCCGCCTGACAAAGGACGCGGGCACCGATCAGGTGATCAAGATCAAGTCCATGACCACGGACGAGATCGAGCTGAACCCCGCCCTGGAAGAAGCCGGCATCCGCCCGTATGAGACCGATCTGGCCGACATGATCGTGCAGATGGCGCGGGAGAAGCCGTCGCATCTGCTGGTGCCCGCCATACACAAGAACCGCGTGGAAATCCGCGATCTGTTCCGGGCAGAGATGGGGGAGCATGGCACGGGCCTGTCCGACCGTCCGCCCGACCTGACGCGGGCTGCGCGGGCCTATCTGCGCCAGAAATTCATGGAGACGAAGGTCGCCATCAGTGGCGCCAATTTCGCCGTGGCCGAGACGGGAACGGTCGGCGTGGTGGAATCGGAGGGCAATGGCCGCATGTGCCTGACCCTGCCGCAGGTCCTGATCTCCATCATGGGCATCGAGAAGGTGCTGCCACGCTTCGACGACCTGTCGGTGTTCCTCCAGCTTCTGCCCCGCGCCGCCACGGGGGAGCGGATGAACCCCTATAACTCGCTCTGGACCGGGGTGCATGCGGGCGACGGGCCGCGCGAATTCCATCTGGTGCTGCTGGACAATGGCCGCAGCAAAATCCTGGCAGATGAGGTGGCGCGGGAGACGCTGCACTGTATCCGCTGTTCACGCTGTCTGAATGTCTGCCCCGTCTATGAACGGGCGGGCGGCCATGCCTATGACAGCATGTATCAGGGGCCTATCGGCGCCATCGTCACGCCGCAGCTGCGTGGCCTGGAGGAGGCGGGGAGCCTGCCCTATGCCAGCAGCCTGTGCGGCGCGTGTCATGAAGTCTGCCCGGTAAAGATTAACATCCCGCAAATCCTGGTCCATCTGCGTGGCCGCGTAGTGCGCGAGGGCCATGCGGGTAAGGGAGAGGCGCTGGCCATGGGCGTCGCCGCCCGCATGTTCGGCAACCAGGGGGCCTTGGACTGGTCATTGTGGGCCGGGCGGTTGGGTCAGAAGCTGCTGATGCGCGATGGCGCCCTGCCCTGGCTGCCCCCGCCCTTGTCCGGCTGGACCCTGTCGCGCGATTTCCCGGCGCTGCCAGCGGAGAGCTTCCGCGACTGGTGGCAGAAGCGGGAGGAAAAGTGATGAACGGCCGTGACCTGATCCTGTCGCGCGTGCGCGCCGCCATTGCCAGCAGCCCGCCGCCCGTCACCCCTGCCCCGGCCATCAACCGTGTGTGGGAAGGCGACCGCGAAGCCATGGTGGAACGGTTCCTGGACCGGCTGCGCGATTACAATGTGGGCGTGACCCGGACCAGCGGACCTGTCGCACCCGCCGTGGCCAGCATTCTGGCGGGCCGTGGCGTTGATCGGCTGGCCGTACCCACCGACCTGCCGGCGGAATGGCGACCGGATGGGGTGGCACTGGTACCCGATGATAATCTGCCGTATGGCGCGCTGAACGCCATTCCCGGTGCCCTGACCGGGGCGGCCATGGCGATTGCCGAGACGGGCAGTATCGTTCTGGATGGCGGGACGGCGCAGGGACGGCGCGCCCTGACCCTGCTGCCAGATTATCATCTGTGCGTGGTGCGGGCCGAACAGCTGGTCGGGCTGGTGCCAGAGGCCATCGCGGCCCTGCTGCCCACCCGTCCCATCACCTTCTGCTCCGGCCCGTCGGCCACCGCCGATATCGAGCTGGACC
>JAEMSB010000626.1 GCA_016463045.1 Niveispirillum sp. | reverse complement strand
GTATCAGGGAAGAAACGCAACCGAGGAGGAAGGAACCAAACAACCGAGTTGAACAGGGGACCTCTCATGCAGGTAAATAACAGCAAGCCGGCCAAGCGCGCATCCGTGCGGAAGGTCGCGTTCGGCATCCTGTGCACGACCAGCCTTCTGCCGCTGACCGCCCTGGCCCAGCCGGTGGGCGAGATCGAAGAGATCATTGTGACCGGTACGCGCGTGGCCAACCGCACCGCGACCGAAAGCCTGGCGCCCATCGACGTTCTGGGGGCGGGCGATCTGGAAAAGCAGGCCTTCACTGATACCAACGACATCCTGCGTACCCTGGTGCCGTCCTTCAATGTCAGCCGTAACGGCATCTCCGACGGTTCCACCTTCGTGCGTCCGCCCACGCTGCGCGGCCTGCCGCCCGACCAGACCCTGATCCTGGTGAATGGCAAGCGCCGTCACCGGTCGGCCCTGGTGCAGCTTTCCGGTGGTGCTCTGGCGGCGGGTGCGCAGGCATCCGATCTGTCGCAGATCCCCTCCATCGCCATCAAGCAGGTGGAAGTGCTGCGCGACGGTGCGGCGGCCCAGTACGGTTCCGACGCCATCGCCGGTGTGATGAACTTCCAGCTGAAGGACGCGTCCGAAGGCGGCTCTGCCACGATCCAGTATGGCTCCACCTATGAAGGCGATGGCGATAATGCCAAGTTCGCCGCCAATGTCGGTCTGCCGCTGGGCCCCAATGGCTTCTTCAACCTGTCGGCGGAATATAGCCAGGGCGACCCGACCAACCGTGGCGTTCAGGACCCGCGCGCACCGGCGGCCAAGAAGGACTTGGCCATGAACTGGGGCGACCCGGATTCGGAAGCCACGCGCGTCTTCGTGAATTCCGGCATCGACCTGACCGACACGGCCTCAATCTATCTGTTCGGCAATTACGGGGCGTCGAAGGCCAATGGCTCCTTCTATTACCGCCCCAATGACCGCAGCCACGGCGTGACGGGTCCGGTGATGCCGGTGGCGGGTGATCCGAACGGTTTCAGCTTCGGCGAATGGTTCCCGACGGGTTTCACCCCCCGCTTCTATGGCGATGTGAAGGACGCCTCCATCCTGGGCGGTTTCAAGCATGAGCTGGAAAGCGGCTTGACCTACAATGTCTCCGGCTCCTTTGGCCGCAGCCAGATTGATTACGACCTGAAGAATACCGTCAACCCGTCCATGGGTCCGGCCAGCCCAACTGAATTCTATGTCGGTCGTCTGGTGCAGGAAGAAGAGAATTTCAACGTCGATCTGTCCTATCCGGTGGAAATCGGCTGGGCCACGCCGCTGAACATCGCGGTCGGTACCGAATTCCGCCGCGAACTGTATGAGATCGGTCCCGGCGACACGGCCTCCTACACGGTCGGCCCCTATGCCTCCTTCATCGATGTCCTGTCGCGTCAGCCGGCGGCCCTGCCCATCGGGTCCAACGGTTATCCCGGCTTCCGTCCGGAGGATTCGGGCGAGTTCAAGCGCGACAACATCGCGTTTTATGCCGATATGGAAGGTGACGTGACCGACAGCCTGACGGTCGGTGCCGCCGCCCGGTACGAGGATTTCGACTATTTCGGCTCCACCTTCAACTGGAAGCTCAGCAGCCGTTATGACTTCACGGATGCGTTCGCCATCCGCGGCTCCGTCAATACCGGCTTCCGCGCCCCCACGCCGGGCCAGTCGCAGACCTCTTCGGTGCAGACCTACTTCCCCGCCGGCAGCTCCAGCCCAGTGGCGCGCGGCACCTATCCGGCGGCCAGCGTCGTGGCACAGTATTTCGGCGCCAAGCCTCTGTCTGAAGAAAAGAGCGTGAACTTTGCCGGCGGCATCGTTGCCGATCTGGCCGATATCAATGTCACCATCGACTATTACAACATCAAGGTTGAGGACCGTATCGCTCTATCCGGTGACTTTACCCCGTCGGCGGCCGATAAGATCGCTCTGGCGGCCCTGGGTGTGCCCGGTGCCAACACGCTGGGTGCCGTCAACTACTTCACCAACGCCTTCGACACCCGCACCCAGGGTGTGGATTTCGTGGCGAATACCACGGTGTCGGCGGGTGAGGGCAAGGTCGATCTGACCACCGCCGTGAACTACAACAAGACCAAGGTCATCAAGCGCAACACCGCCGTCATCGACGATACGCGCAAGGCCGACCTGGAGAAGCAGTTGCCGAAGTTCCGTGGCAACTTCTCTGCCCAGTATACGCTGGACGCCTTCTCGATCCTGGGCCGCGCCAGCTATTACAGCAAGTTCACCGACACCGTTAACTATGCCAAGACCTTCGGTTCCGAATGGGTGTTCGATGCCGAGGTTTCCTATGATCTCTATGACAACATGAACTTCGCCATCGGTGTGCAAAACCTGTTCGACAATTACCCGGACAAGGTCGATGCGCTGGCTGGTGGCGGATATGCCGTGGGTCAGGTTTATCCCGACACCTCGCCCATGGGCTACAATGGCGGCATGTATTATGCCCGCGTGACCGTCAAGTTCTGAGCGTGAGGCACATGGCCGGGGGCGGCGGCCCATCC
>JAEMSB010000136.1:2682-9332 GCA_016463045.1 Niveispirillum sp. | reverse complement strand
CCTGCAAACGGCTCCAGCACGCGGGACGCTATCTTGGTGGTCAGGACCATGGTGGAATGGGTGGTGCCAAACCCGGAAATGGTGGTCAGCAGCCGGTCCAGATGCTGCACATCGGTGGCTGCCACCTTCAGGAGATAGCTTTCCTCCCCCGCCACCTCATGGCATTCCAGAACCTCGCGCTGTTCGGCGGCGAACCGTTCCAGGTCGCCGTCGCGGCCAGGGTGGGTGCGCAGACGGATGAAGGCGGTCAGTTTCAGGCCCAGGGCGGCGCGGTTGACCTCGGCCCGGTAGCCCTGTATCAGGCCCATGGCTTCCATCCGGCGCACGCGCTCGGCGACGGCGGGGGGGGTCAGCCCCACTTGACGGGCCAGATCGGCGAAGGAAAGCCGCGCATCGCGCTGCAATTCACGCAGCAGATGCAGGCCGATATCGTCAAGCAGGTCGAGAGGGGAGGGGGCGCGGTCGGGCATGATGACGCCATCCTAAACGGATGTCGGCGCCCGCGCCAACGGGTTCACGCTGGAAGGTACTGGATTTGCTGGACGATATCGGGATTTTCTGGCGCGGTGTGGTGCTGGGCGTGATCATCGCCGCACCGGTGGGCCCCATCGGCCTGCTCTGTATCCGCCGGTCGCTGGAACGCGGGCTGGCCACGGGTCTGGCCACCGGCCTGGGCGCGGCGCTGGCCGATGCGTTTTTCAGTGGCATCGCCGCCTTCGGCATCACCGCCATTTTGAATGTGATCACGCAGAATATGCCCCTGTTGCAGGTGGTGGGCGGGCTGTTCCTGCTGATCGTCGCGGGTCACAGCCTGACGCGTGAACCCAAGCCCCTGGCCGCCGAACCGGTGGCCGGCAATCTGCCCGCGGCGGTGTTTTCCGGCCTGTTCCTGACCGCCACCAACCCCGTCACCATTTTGGGGATGAGCACGCTGGTCGTGGGCTTCAGCAATACCAGGGGACCGGTGGAGGATGGCACGCTGGTGGCGGGCATCTTCGTTGGTTCCCTGCTCTGGTGGATGTTCCTGTGCGGCGGCGTCACCCTGCTGCGCAGCCGCGTCACGGGCCGGACCGTCCACTGGATCAATATCGGCACCGGCCTGATCCTGGGCGCGCTCGGGCTTTATACGCTGGGCAGTGCGTTGGTCTGGTGAGTGCGTAGGTCAGGTCGCGGCGTCAAGCCGCGCCCTGACAGAAATGGCTTTCAATCCAATGCTGTCAGGGCTCGCGCACCGCGCTCGACCTGACCTACGCCTTCGCCAGCTCCGTGATCGGTGCGAACAGCCGTTCGATATCGTCTTCGGTCAGCGCGCCTGGACTGTCGCCGCCGCCATCATGCAGTGCCTCGGCCAACTGGCGTTTGCGGGCCTGCAGGTCCAGCATGCGGTCTTCGACGGTACCGTCGGCGACCAGACGATAGACGAAGACGGGCTTGTCCTGGCCGATGCGGTGGGCACGGTCGGTGGCCTGGTCCTCCACGGCGGGGTTCCACCAGGGATCATAATGGATGACGGTGTCGGCCGCCGTCAGGGTCAGGCCCGTGCCGCCGGCCTTCATGCTGATCAGGAAGACATCGGCCTCGCCCGCCTGGAACCGGTCCACGGGCGTTGTGCGGTCCTTGGTGTCGCCCGTCAGGCTGACATGGCGCAGGCCGAGACTGTCCAGATCAGCGCGGATCAGGTCCAGCATCGACGTGAACTGCGAGAAGAGCAGGATGCGCCGGCCTTCCTGCACCAGTTCGGGCAGCATCTGCATCAGATGCGCCCGCTTGGCGCTGGATACCGCCTTGGTCACTGCCGTGGCGGGCAGCAGGGCCGGATCGCAGCAGGCCTGCCGCAGGCGCAGCAGCGCCTCCAGGATCAGGATATGTGACCGGCCCAGGCCCATATCGGCAATGGCCTTGCGCACCTTGGCATCCATGGTCAGACGCAGCGTCTCATACAGGTCGCGCTGATCATCGGGCAGGGTGATGCGTTCCACGATCTCCGTCTTGGGCGGCAGGTCGGCCGCCACTTCCGCCTTGTTCCGGCGCAGGATGAAGGGGCGCAGGCGGCCCGTCAGAAGCTGCTGACGCTCCCCGTCGCCGCGCTTTTCGATGGGGCTGCGGAACAGGCGGTTGAAGCTGCGGCTGTCGGACAGCAGGCCCGGCATCGCGAAATCCATCTGCGTCCACAGCTCGCCCAGATGGTTTTCCAGCGGCGTGCCGGTCACGCACAGCCGGTGTTCGGCGGGCAGGTCGCGGACCAGCGTCGCCAGCTTGCCGGCCTGGTTCTTCACCATCTGCGCCTCGTCCAGGATCAGGACGGACCAGGGTTTCTGCTTCAGAAGATCATGGTCGCGGTGCAACAGCGGGTAGGAGGTGACGACGATATCCGCCTTCTGCGCCGCCGCCCAGCCATCGGCCCGGTCCGGCCCGTGATGCAGATGCACCGTCAGGCCCGGCGCATGCCGCGCCGCCTCACGCGGCCAGTTGGGGGCCACGCTGGTCGGCGCCACCACCAGGGCGGGGCGCATCAGCCTTCCCTGCTGTTTCAGCGCCAGGATGAAGGCGATGACCTGCAAGGTCTTGCCCAGGCCCATATCATCGGCCAGGATGCCGCCGGCCCCCGCCTCTGCCAGGGCTAGCAGCCAGCCCAGCCCCTGGCGCTGATAGGGGCGCAGCGTGGTGGACAGGCCCGCCGGCTCCGCCACCTCCGCTGCCGGTTCCAGAAGCCGGCGCAGCTTGTCCCGCTGTCCGGGGCGCAGCAGGTCGGGCATGCCGCGCATCCCGTCCAGCAGGGCCGCGCGGCCCAGGTCGATCCGCACGCGCCCGGCCCCGTCCAGCACGCCCGCCCCCTCGAACAGGTCCAGCAGCACCTTGGTCAGCGGGGCGACCCGCGCCACCGGCAGGGCCACATGCCCCCCGCCGGGCAGCGGGGCATAGAGCATGGCGTCCGGGTCGGCGGCCAGCAGCGCCTGCGGATCGCCATTCTTGCCCAGCCGTTTCAGCACGGCCAGCAGCAGCGGCAGCAACGGCACCCGCCGCCCGTCGATGCGGATGCCCAGATCCAGATCGAACCAGCCGCCGCCCGCCGCCTCCACCGCCCCTTCCCATTCCTCGATCCGGGTCAGGTGCCATCGGAAATCCGGGCTGATCTCCACCTGCCAGCCATCGGCGCGCAGGCCCGGCACCACCCGGTCCAGGAAGGTCAGCCACGCCGCCTCGGGCGGGCCATGCAGGGTGAAGGCGGTTCCCGGCGGCACAGGTGGGGCCTTCTTGCCCCCGAACGATCCCGACAGGGCATAGGCGGGCAGCAGATTGGCATCGGCCAGCCGCTGCCGGGCCAGCCGTTCCACATCGCGGCGGCGCTGGCGGATGGTGACCTTGGCCCCATGCACCTGCCGGAACTCGTCCGGCCCGCTCTGGTCGGTCACGATGGTGCCGCCATAATCGAAGGTCAGATAGGCACGGTCCGTCGGTTCCATCACGGGTTGCCAGCGGCTGGCCTGCACCATGGGCTGATGGGTGGCCAGGACCAGACGGATCAGGGGCGGGCTGTCATCGCCTGCGACCGTTGCCGTTGATTGCGGCAATGTCACCGCACCACCGGCCAGGGCGCTCTGCGGCAGCAGGGCCGGCAATTGCCGCGCCACCTTCGTGGCGGCCATGGGGTCCAGCGGCGGTGCGCGCAGCAATTGCAGCATGAGGGGTCGTGCAGCGGGAAGCTCCAGCGGACCCAGCAGCCCTTGATCGGTGTCCAGATACCAGAGCCCCGCCGCCGCCGGACCCAGCGCCTCACCCCCACCCTTGGGCCGTGTCACGGGCACCTGCCGCCCGTGCGCATCCAGTGCCCAGTCGATGCAGGCAGCCCGCGCCGGGCCCAGTCGCAGGGCCGGGGTGTCGAACGACAGGAAATGCAGCCGCTCCGTGGCCAGGAAACGCGGCAGCAGCTCTGCCAGCATGCCATCATCATCGGGCAGGTTATTGTGCAACCCCAGGACGGAGCCGAACATATGGGCCAGCCGCCTGTCCTCCTCCGTCGCACCTGCCATCGTAGGCGATTGCAGCGCGAAGAAAGCCAGCGTGCGGCCCTTGCCCGGCACGCCCTTCTGCGTCATGCGCGATAGATGCGGCGTCAGGGTGGGCGGTTGTTGCCCATCCTTGGCCGGGGCCAGCAGATAGCGCACATGCTCAGAGGTTGGCTGCTTCGGCCCGTCGCGCAGCCCGATCAGGCTGGATATCCAGGCATCCAGATTGCGTTGATCGGTCGGCGGGATGGCGGGCTTTCGCGACAGTGATGGCTGTCCCGCCGCTGCCTTGTTCCCCTGCTGATCGCGCACCGCGTAAAGGACGGCGGCGACATGCTTGCAGTCATGGCCGACGGGGCAGGTGCAATCGCTTTCCAGCCTGTACCCAAAACGATTCCGGCTGAAGGTGATACAGACATCGTAGGGGTCCGGCTCCGATCCCTGCACCTGCCCGTAGATAGTGTCCAGCTCGGGTTCCAGCTCCACCCCGCTCACGCGGCCATTGCGGAAATAGGCCGCCCCCCGCTGTACGTACATGTCATCGAGTTGTTCGATACCGACCGCCGCCAGCTCGATCAGGTCCTTTTCCCGCATGCCGCCCGTGGTCCCCGCGCTTTATCCTTGGCGCACCATGGACCAGCCGGGGCAGGGGATGCAACCCGTTACCCCATGCCCAGGGCCGCGCGCACCTTGGCCAGAAGGGCTGCGCGGGCGGCGTCATCCTTCTCGCCCCGCACCTTTTCCGACAGGGCCAGCATGGTGGCGGCGTAATCATTGTGCCAGTCCTTGGCCATGGTGACGGCGCGTGGGGCCGTTGTGGCCTCCACCTCCCGCGCGCCCCGGCCTGTCAGGACCCATTGGCTGTCCAGGGCGGGGATATGGATCTTGCCCCCGTCGATCCCGGCCTCCACCAGCCCACCTTTCATTGTCTGGCGTTCCTGCTCCTCCCCATGCACGACGAAGATGCCGCCCGATACCGGCAGCCGGTCCAGGGTCCAGCGCAGCAGGTGGGAACGGTCAGCATGGCCGGAATAGGTGTCCAGCGTGCGGACCTGCGCGCGGACCTCCACCTCTTCCCCATGGATACGCACGCGTTTGACCCCTTCCTGCAACAGCCGGCCCAGGGTGGCCGGTGCCTGATACCCCACCAGCAGCACCGTGGCCGATTGCCGCCAGAGATTATTCTTCAGGTGGTGGCGGATGCGCCCGGCCTCGCACATGCCGCTGGCCGCGATGATAATGGCGTCCCCATTGACGCGGTTCAGGCGCTTGCTGGCCTCCACATCCTCCGTCAGGTGCAGGTTGCGGCGGGTGAAGGGTGGGGGTGTGCCAGGCTGATTGATGTCGGTCAGGTGGCGGTCGAAAACCTGGGTAACATGGATGGCCAGCGGGCTGTCCAGGAAGACATTGACGGGCGGCAGCGCTCCCTCATCGAACAGCCGGTCCAGGTCATAGAGCAGTTCCTGTGTCCGCTCCACGGCAAAGGCCGGGATCAGGACCGGCCCGCCCCGCGCCAAGGCCGCCTTCAATTCGGCACCCAGCACCGCGCGCCGTTCATCCGCCGTCACCAGGGGCCGGTCGCGCCCGCCATATGTCGATTCCACGACCAGCCAGTCGGGACGTTGCGGCCCGTGCGGGTCGGGGTGGAACGGCTTGTCACCGGGACCCAGATCACCGGAGAACAGGATGCGCAGGAGGCCATCCTCGCCGGGCAGTTCCAGCTCGATCGAAGATGATCCCAATATATGGCCCGCATCCCAGAACCGGGCGCGCACGCCCGGTTCGACATCCGCCCAGACATCGCGGTCGACGGGATGGATGCGGGACAGCACGCGTTGCGCGTCGGCCTGGGTATAGATCGGTTCCACCTCCTTACCCCCGCGCTGCCGGTTGCGACGGTTCAGGCGGCGGACCTCGCTTTCCTGGATGAAACCGCTGTCGGGCAGCATGAAGGTCAGAAGATCGGCGGTGCCATGGGTGGTGATGATCCGCCCGCCAAACCCATGCCGGTACAGTTTGGGGATCAGGCCGCTATGGTCGATATGGGCATGGGTCAGCAGCAGGACCGACGGCTCCGTCACATCAAACGGAAAGTCGCGGTAATTCAGTTCCTGGACACTCTTGGACCCCTGGAACATGCCGCAATCGATCAGCAGCGTCCCGCCGGCATGGCGGACCAGGAAGCAGGAGCCGGTGACACCGCCAGCGGCCCCGTGAAAGGTGATGGTGGGGTTCATGGTCATCACAGCGGCTCCTTGCCATTGCCATTCACGGTATATCCCGACGCTTCCGCCGCCAGACCGCAGGCAAAGCGGAACTCCACCTCGCGTTCGGCATGGATACGGTAGAGCGGTTCGCCCGCCTGCACCCCATCGCCCACCTTTTTCAGAAGGTCGATGCCGGCACCGGGATCAAAGGGCGCGCCGGCCAGCCGCGCAATGCGGGCGATGCGGTAGCAATCGATGCTGATCACCCGCCCGTCATGATCGGCCACAATCTCCCGCGACAGGGTGCCCAGCCGGGCGACACGCGGCGGCTTGCCTTGCAGTTCCATGATCTTGTGCATCTGGCGCAGGGCCGCCCCGCTATCCAACAGCTCCTGCGCCCGCGCCATCCCGGCGCCGCCGCGCAAGGCCGGGTCGA
>JAEMSB010000136.1:0-2672 GCA_016463045.1 Niveispirillum sp. | reverse complement strand
TCGAATTCCAGGATACGGCCCGCCAGCGCCAGGGAACGTTCGCGCAGGTCGGGCGGCGCGTCCGGCTGGTTTTCCAGTACGGCCATGACATCGCGCGCCTCCAGTACGGGGCCGATACCCCGGCCCACGGGCTGCGACCCGTCACTGATGGTGACGCGCAGGTTCAGGCCGATGGCGTCGCCCACATATTCGAACAGCTTGCGCAGACGCGCCGCATCCTCTGCACTGCGCACCTTGGCGCTGGGGCCGACGGGCATGTCGATGACCAGATGCGTGGACCCCGCCGCCTTCTTCTTGGACAGGATGGAGGCGACCATCTGTTCGCGCGTGTCGATGTTCAATGGCCGCTCGACGGAGATCAGGACGTCATCGGCGGGTGACAATTTCACATGCCCGCCCCAGACCAGACAGCCCTTGGCCTCGGCCACGATCTCCCGCATGCGGTCCAGATCGACCTCGACATTGGCCAGCACCTCCATCGTGTCGGCTGTGCCGGCGGGCGAGGTGATGGCGCGCGACGATGTCTTGGGCATGGGCAGGCCATGGGCCGCCACGATGGGCACCACGATCATGGAGGTGCGGTTGCCCGGAATGCCCCCGATACAGTGCTTGTCCACCACCAGAGGCGCGTCGGGCCAGTGCAGCGCCTCGCCCGCCGCCGCCATGGCGCGGGTCAGGGCCAGCGTCTCTGCCGTCGTCATGAAGGAACCGCAGGCCACCAGAAAGGCTGCGACCTCCACCTTGGCGTAACGGTGATGGGCGATATCGTCGATGATGGCGCGAAAACAGGCCTCGTCCAGTTCGTGCCCCGCGATCTTGGCATGCAGGGCGTCGCGGCTTTTCGGTGGGTGGGGATGGTCCAGGCGGGTTTCGCTGCCCTCAAGCTGCCCGAAACGGTCGAACGTTTCCTCCGACAGGCCCAGACAGTCCGGCGGCAGGATGGCCGGATCATCGACAATATCCAGCGTCGCCATCAGCCGTTTGGCCCCGGCCAGCACCTCCACCTTGCCCTGCCCCTCGAACGCGGCGGCGCGATAGGTGGGGCAGGCCCGCGACAGGAAGGCCACATTCTCACGGCCCGTCGAAATGCCGATCCGTTTCAACCGCAACATGGGTTTCCTCGATGTCAGCGCCGTTTGCCGGGCTGGCGTTGTTTGCTTGGAAAACCATGATAAGGCCGCACCAAACCGGCGCCATGACATGGATCAACAAACGGCGCGGCCGGGGGACAACCTTTAGGAGGCAGCAAAGGGTGTGGCGACAGATTGTTGTTCTGATATCGAAACATTTGCGCGCGCCAAAACAACAGCGCGAACCATAATTGCAGATATGACATTCAACCTGTCCTTGAGGACTACCCCTGCACTTGTGATACGATCATATGTCATGTGATCTCGGGGGGCGTGGACGCGTGCGGAACAGCCGTCGCGGTACGGGGCCAATGGCCGGTTTGACTTCCGTTCTCCTGGTGGCGGGCCACCGGGTCGGATTGCTTCTGCTTGCGCTGGTCTTCACGGTGACTGCCCTTCCCGCCGGGGCGGGCGGTCCATCCGTCACCCTGATGGACCGGGCGGAGGTGGGGTTCGAGTCGCTCTCCAACGTCAACGGCCTCTCGAACAACACAGTTATGACCCTGGCCCAGGATGCCACGGGCTTCATCTGGATCGGCACGCTTGGCGGCTTGAACCGGTTCGACGGCTATACGGTTCGCACCTTCGAACATGATCCCCACGATCCCGGCTCCCTGCCCAACGGTTTTGTCCGGGCCTTGCACCCCGCGCGCGATGGCGGCATGTGGCTGGGCACGCATACGGCTGGTGTCGCCTATTATGACCCGCGCTTTGACCGGTTCACGACCTTGGGGGCCGGTCCCGACGGGTTGGGCCATGTGCAGGTCTATGGTCTGGCCGATGATGGCGGTGACGGCATCTGGGTAGCGACATTGGCGGGCCTGGACCATGTCAGCCGCGACCTGAAGGTGATGGAGCGGGTGCGGACCGGGCAGGGCGGGTTTCCCGGAGGCCATGTCTTTGCCGTCTTTCGTGACAGTACGGGCACCTTGTGGGCCGGTACGGAAACAGCCGTGGCCCGCCGTGCGGCAGGCGCATCGGAATGGCAGACCCTGACAGGCGCCGATGCCGACAGCGCCTATGCCCTGTCCACGGGCACTTGGAGCTTCTTTGAAGATGCGCAGGGCCGCGTCTGGATCGGCAGCAATGGTGGCGGCATCGTCTCCGTCGGCAAGGGCGAGGCGACAGCCGTGTCGCACCCACGCCTGACGGGCCGCGACACCTCCCTGGGCCGCGCCACCGTCCGTGGCATTGTGGAGGAACGGCCCGGCGTCCTGTGGATCGCACTGTTTGGCGGCGGGGTCACCGAATATGATATCGGGCAGGACCGGCTGCGCCTGTTCCGGGCCGATCCCAATGTGCCGGGCGCGCTGAAGGGCAATTTCACGCGCGGCATCCTGAAGGATCGCGGCGGTGTCGTCTGGGTCGCCACCAATATGGGGCTGGCCTGGCATGACAGTGTGCCATCAGGCGTCGCCAGCATCGCGCTGGGTCAATCGCGCGGCTTTTCGGGCCGCGACGCGTGGAGCCTGTGGACCGATCCGCAGGAAGGGTTGTGGATCGGGCTGGATGATGGCGGCCTGGACCGGTTGGACCTGTAGG
>JAEMSB010000625.1:1323-2566 GCA_016463045.1 Niveispirillum sp. | reverse complement strand
GGGACGGAAAGTAGTGTCAGCGTCCTGGGAACAAGGCCGCTTCCACCAGCCTTGCCATTGCCTCATATCCTGCCTCGCTGGGGTGCAGGCGGTCGCCGATATCATAGGCAGTCAGCAGGCGCCCCGGATTGGCGGGATCGCGCATGCCCTTATCGAAATCAACCAACCCGTCAAAGCCAGCGGCGGGTGAGCGTAGCCAGTCATTGACCTTCTGACGGATCACCTCACCATCGGGCCGGTAATATTTCGCCCCCTCATAGGGCATGATCGTGCCGGCATGGATGCGCACGCCGCGCGCCCGTGCCCGATCACGCAACTGTGAGAGGCCCTGGATCACCTTTTCTGCCGTCACCTCCTCCCCCGGTTTGATGGAGCCATTGCCGATATCATTGATGCCGATCAGCAGCACGATATCGGTTACACCGGGCTGGCCTAGCGCGTCGCGGTCGAACCGGGCCAGCATGCTGGCCCCGGCATTCGGGCGCAGCAGACGGTTGCCGGCAATGCCCTGGTTCACAACGATGGTGCGCGCCACATCACCGCCGCGCGCGGACAGCAGGGCCGACAGTTGGCGCGGATAGGTGCCGCGCGGGGCCTGATGCGTGACGTCACCTTCGGTGATGCTGTCGCCGATGGCGACCAGGACGGGGGACGCCTGTCCCAAAACCTCTACCGTGGCCAGGGGGCTGGCCGAGCGTTTCACCTCTGCCCCCGGCAGCGGGCCGGGCTGTCCCGTCTGGTCACCGGGCGCGATCTCCACCTGCGGGCGGTGGCCGGCCACGATGGCGGGGCCAGGATAATGGATGGACAGTGCCAGGCGCTGGCCCTTCACGACGGGCAGGGACACCGGGTCGCTCAATAGCGGGGCACCGATGGCCAGGTTGGCCTGTGCATTGCCGCCAAAGGTGACGGCAACGGCCGGCCCCGCCGCCTCACCCCTGGCGTCCAGGGGGGTCAAACGGACAGGGCCGAAGCTCACCGCCTGCCCAGCCAGCTCATTCGTGAAACGTAGGCGTACGGCTTGGCCTTCGGCATCGAGCACCAGGGTCTGGCGCACCGTCTGCCGATCATAGGTGGGGGCATCACCGGGGGGCAGCGGGGCCAGCGCCCAGGCCGGCCGCCAGACCGACGCCTGCATTGCCGGTTGCTGCCCACCCGTAACACAGGCCGACAGGCCCAGCAGCAAGGCCCCGGCCAGCAGGGAACGACCCATCACGTGCCACATCGCATCCTCCCATTTTTC
>JAEMSB010000625.1:0-1313 GCA_016463045.1 Niveispirillum sp. | reverse complement strand
TGCCGTGTTCCAGCCTAAATCACCTGCGTCAGAAGGGTCGGTATCTTTTCCTTGAAGGCGAAGAAGCCCTTGCCGGCATGGGGCCAGCATAGCGCGTCATAGGGCCGGCGCAGGGGCAGCAGCTTTACCCCTGCCCGGCCCAGTTCCACCGACAGGCGGCCCAGCGCGGTCCGCACCGGACCCACGGGCGCCTCCGGCACCAGTATCTGCGTCAGGCCATGGGCACGGGTCCAGCCCAGTACATCACCCATGCCAAGGCATGAACCAGACAGGCCCAGACGCCGCCCCATCTCCGTCACACCATCGCCCAGCGCCGCCACTGTCCAGTCCTGCACCATGGCCGACCGGCCATCATCAATGATCAGGCCGGCCAGGGCGCTGATATCGACGCCGATATCCAACCCCACCCCGGCCACATCATCGCCATGCAGCAACAGACCCGTGGCCGCCCGCCGGTCAGGGGCCTGCATGGGCGCGATGGGGGCGGCGGGTGGCGGTGACGCTTCCTCCAGCGCTACGGCAACCCCGCTCAACCCGTCGGGATCAAACCGGCCATAGGTGTGGTCGCGGATATTGTCGCGGCGGGCCAGATAGGTTTTGCCCTTGGTATGCAGCCCCGCCACCCAGCGCCAGGACAGGGTGTTGCTGGCTGGATCCCCGTCCAGCAGGTGGCGGAAGAAGAAATCGGCCCCCAGTTCCCAGGGCAGGCGCAGCGTGAAAATCCAGATGCTGGCGAACCACATGCGGGCATGGTTGTGCAGATAACCGGTCTCCATCAGTTCGACCGCCCAATCATCAAAACCCTCAATACCCGATCGGCCTTCGCAGGCCCGCTCCACCCGGCGCGCCAGCGACCGGTCATGCGCCATGGCATTCATGGCCGCGTCCAGACCCTGGACATAGCGGTCATAGATGCCGGGCCGCATTTCCAGCCAGCCCTTCCAGTAGGTGCGCCAGAACACCTCCGCGACAAACTTCTCCGCTGCCTCCGCCCCATGCGCGGCGATGGCCGCCTGCAACAGTTCCTGTTCGGTCACCAGACGGTGCCGGACATAGGGGGACAGTTCGGACACGGCATGGCGCTTGCCGGGACCAGGGTCGCTGTTGCGACCGGCGGCATAGGTGCGGCCCATACGGGGGGCGAAACGGGACAGCCGGTCCAGACCGGCCGCGCGCGTTGGGGGGAAATTGATCATCTGCATGGGCCGGCGAGATAGATCGCGGCGGCCCGGCGGAAAGGGGGGCTATGGCGTCCAGGACAATGGGGCTGGCTGGAAATGCGGCCCGGCATCTATGACCGCTATGTCCAGGGT
>JAEMSB010000624.1 GCA_016463045.1 Niveispirillum sp. | reverse complement strand
ATGCCCAGGTGGCCGTGGTTGATATCCCAACCATCCTGCAACAGGCCACAGCCATGCGGACCATCCAGCAGCAGCTGGATGTGCAGAAGGAACAGCTGCAGCGTGACGTAGCGCAGCAGCAGGAAGGGCTGCGGGTCGCGGAGCAGGAACTGGCCCGTCTGCGCCAGACCGTTGCCGTTGAAGAGTTCGACCGTAAACGGACGGAATTCGAAACGCAGGTGTCCGCCACCGGACGGGCGCTGCAGGAACGTACCCGCCGCCTGGATATCGCCTTCAATCAGGCCCGTAATAGCGTGATCAACACGCTGGATCAGGTGATCGCCGAGGTGGCAAAGGAAGCCGGTGCGACGCTGGTGATCTCCCGGCAATTCATCGTCTATCAGGCGGGCGGTGCCGCCGATATCACGTCGGAAGTGCTGGAACGTCTCAATGGCCGTCTGCCGCAGGTGACGGTCAGCGTTCCGCCGCCGACATAAGGGCCGGATGGCCCCCATTTTCGCCGGAAGGAAACCCCCATGGCCGATCCCCGTTTCTTCGACCGTGCCGGCCCCTTAACGCTGGCTGACCTCGCCGCCCGTTCCGGCGCGACGGTGGCGCCCGGTGCTGATCCCGGTCTTGTCCTGACCGATGTTGCCCCGCTGGATCAGGCCGGGGAAGGGCAGTTGTCCTTCCTGGATAACCGCAAATATGTAGAGGCGTTTCAGGCCAGCCGGGCAGCGGCCTGCGTGGTGCATCCCGCCCTGGCCGACAAGGCGCCGGCGGGCATGGCCCTGCTGCTGTCGACCAAGCCCTATCGCAGCTATGCGCTGTGTGCCCAGGCCTTCTACCCGCTGCCGGCGTCCAGTGGCCTGATCTCCCCGGCGGCGCATGTCGATCCGACGGCCGTTCTGGCCGCGAATGTGGAGGTCGCCGCAGGGGCGGTGATCGAGGCGGGGGCAGAGATCGGGCCGCGCACGCGTATCGCTGCCAATGCCGTGGTCGGGCGCAATGTCCGCATCGGTGCCGACAGTGTGATCGGTGCCTGCGCCTCGCTGTCCCATTGCCTGATTGGCGACCGGGTGGTGATCTATCCCGGTGCACGCATCGGGCAGGATGGTTTTGGCTTTGCCATGGATGTCACCGGCCATGTCCGCGTGCCGCAACTGGGTCGGGTTATCATCGAGGATGATGTGGAAGTGGGGGCCAACAGCACCATCGACCGTGGTGCCGGCCCCGATACGATCATCGGTAGGGGCACGATGATTGATAATCTGGTCCAGATCGGGCACAACGTCACGCTTGGTGCCGGCTGCGTCATTGTGGCCCAGTCCGGCATCTCGGGCAGCACGAAGTTCGATCATCATGCTGTGCTGGCGGCGCAGGCAGGGGTGGCCGGCCATCTTTCCATCGGGGCGGGGGCCCGCATCGCGGCACAAAGCGGCGTGATGCGGGATGTACCGCCGATGACGGAGGTGTTCGGCACGCCGGCGCAGCCCAAGCGGCAATATTTCCGCCAGGTCGCCATGATGGCGCGACTGGCGAAGGGGAAAAGTGGACGGGGCGATGAGCACGACGGAAACGAATAAGGTTGCGGTGACCGACCTGGATATCAACCGGATCATGGAACTGATCCCGCACCGGTATCCGATGCTTCTTGTGGACAAGGTCAAGGATATCGTCCCCGGTGAAAGCTGCACCGGTATCAAGAATGTGACCATGAACGAGCCGCAGTTCACGGGCCACTTCCCGCAGAAGCCGGTGTTTCCCGGCGTCATGATCGTGGAAGCCATGGCTCAGACTTCGGCCATCCTGGTCATGCAGACCCTGGGACAGGAGGCGGAGGGACGTCTCGTGTACTTCATGGGGATTGAGGAGGCGAAGTTCCGCCGCCCCATCGTTCCCGGCGACCAGATCCATATCAAGGTTCAGAAGATCCAGAACCGCCGCAACGTTTGGAAGTTCAAGGGCGAGGCCTGGGTTGACGGCAACCTGCATGCCGAGGCGACCTATACGGCCATGATCGTCATGGGTGATTGAGGTCGGTTTCTGCTCCTTCTGCTGGACACGGGGCCGACGTAATTTTGTCAAACGCCTTTGCTAAAGGCGATGGGAAGGGCGGGTGACCGCCCTTTCGCATGTCAGGAAGAAAAGGGTCGGCCCATGAGCGCCAATATCCATCCCAGTGCCATTGTCGATCCCGGCGCCCGCATCGGTGCGGGTGTGGAAATCGGTCCTTTCTGTGTGGTGGGGCCGCATGTGGTGCTGGGTGATTATGTGCGCCTGATCAGTCATGTAGCCATCGATGGCCGCACGACCATCGGTGACGGCACCATCGTCTATCCCTTCGCTTCACTGGGCCATGCGCCGCAGGATCTGAAGTACAAGGGTGAGCCGTCGGAACTGATCATCGGGCGCAACAACCGCATCCGTGAGAATGTCACCATGAATACCGGCACCGAGGGTGGCGGCATGGTGACCCGTGTCGGTGATGGCGGCCTGTTCATGGTCGGCGTCCATATCGGCCATGATTGCATCGTCGGCAACAACGTGATCTTGGCCAACAACGCTACTCTGGGCGGGCATGTGGTGG
>JAEMSB010000002.1 GCA_016463045.1 Niveispirillum sp. | reverse complement strand
CGCCCGCCCAGTGCATTGGCACAGCAGGCCGACGGGCCCAGCAGAACGGATGGATCCAGCGTGGCTCCGGTATCAAAATGGTGGGGTGGACGATCATCCGCCTCCCCCCCGATCAGGTCGGCGTAACGCCGGGCACCGCCACCGGCGAAGGCGTGGAAATGATCGACAGGCATCTTCACTCCTGCCCGGACTCAATCTTGATCCGGCACTGCCAATGACACATCGCCGTCATGCCATAATTCCGGCCCGCTATCCATGGCTACAGCCTCGGCACCATATATGCCGACCGGAAAGGGTGGCATGAGCCTGAGCGAGGCGATAGGCTTGTCGGCCGAAACGTCCGAGATGCAGGGCAGCAGGCAGGAGCGGGGTGAGATGACGTATCGGGGTTTCAAGGTTCAGCGCCTGTTTGCCAGCCAGGACCTCACCGACCCTGAACGTCAGCTGTTCGACAAGTATCTGCAGCGCGATCCTGTTTCCGAATATGTGCGTTACTACGCCGAACGCCAGGATCGGATCATTTCCCATTCGGCCAATACGTTTGAACGTCTGAACCGGGTCTTTCAGCTGGATTGGCTGCGGGACCAGCTGCTGATGCCACCTACAGCAGATTTCCTGGATTATGGCTGTGGTACGGCGTCGGCAGGCAAGTACATCGCGGACTATCTGGATGCAGGACGCTATACGGGCGTCGACATCTCCGCCGTATCCATTGATGAGGGGCGTCGGATCCTGGAGGCCCATGGCCTGGAAGCCAAGCAACCGGTCCTGCATGTCATTCCGGACGGCGACCTGAGCGCGCTTGGCGACAAGCGCTTTGATATCATCTGGGCGCAATCCGTCTTTACTCACCTGCCGCCCGAGGTGATCGAGGATATTCTTGGCAGATTGCGCGTACATCTGAAGCCGGGGGGGGCCATCTACGCGTCGGCAACCTTGGCAGAAGCAGGCGAGGGGGTCTTACAGGTGAACCCCCATAACTGGTTCCAGGAGCCGGCAGTGCTGGCGGCCTGCGGGTCCGCAGCCGGCTATGAGATGGAGAGGATGGAGGGGTGGCATCACCCCTACGGTATCCCCGAGCGAAGCGCCTTGATGCGCTTCCTGCCCCGGGAGGAGGGTGACGCGGCGCGACGCCATGAGCTGACCCTGCGCGGCTTTACGGTACTAAAGGACATATATGCGGCAGACGCTGCCGGCGATATCCGACAGATGGCCGAAGCAATCTTCGCCCGACCTGACAGTCTGGATCCGTCGCTGGGTGACAGCACGCATGTCCGCAACAATGCCTTGGCGCGGTTTGATGACATCAGTCGGGTGCTGATGAACGACAGGATGCTGACGGCCATTCAGCGTATCGTTGGCGATGGCGGCTATATCCTACCGGTCAACGCCTTGTGCCAGGATCGCTATTCGACTTGGCACAAGGATGTCCATGGCCTGGAAAAGCGCGGCTATGACTTCCATTGGAAGACAGAGGATCTCGGCCTTTACACAGTCATCGTCTATCAGCAGGAAAGCAGTCGGGAACAGGGGGGCGGACTCGACATCATCCCAGGCTCACACCGGGTCAGGGACCGCTATTCCTACGAAGCCGGTGATGGGGGACAGGTAGCGCTTGGCGAACTCGCCTATGATCCTGCCCTGGTCAGGACCCTGCAGAGCAGCCCCTGCGATGTGATCATCTTTGATGTACGCTGCGACCATCGCGGATCCTGGCCAGATGACTGGGGACCGCACCGTTCGGGGACCCGCGAGAATAAGGAAATCCGGAAGTACCTGTTTTCGTTCAAGATCATGAAGCAGGGGCCGGCTGTGGCCGATTACATGGGGTATTTCCTGCGTTTGGCGACAGAGCTACCGGACTTCCGCTATCTGTGGGAAACCCGTCCGCCTTCTACGCTGGCCCAACGATGTGCGAATTTTGGACTTTGCTATCTCGATCCCGCTGATTTCAAGGCTCAATGAGGCGTGTCATCTCCTTCCCGGCCTGTTGCTTGCCCACCGATGATCGGGAAGGGTAGTCTGGTGCCGCACCGGACAGCAGGAAAAGTGTGATGATGCCGTCAATCGATCCGACCCCTATCGATCCCGCCCATATCCAGCAATGGCGTCAGGCGATCCGGACGACGACGCATGCCCATTATCACTATCATATGGGGCGGGCCCTTCTCCGGATGAATAGTCCGCAAGCGGCTTCCCAGCATCTGCGCCAAGCCTTGGCCCAGGAACCCCAGCATGCCCGCGCCCGGACCGCGCTGATCATTCTGGCGCGCGAGACGGGGCAGGAGGATCAGGCCAACGCCTTGCTGACTGAGGGAGAAGCCATCGATCCGGGATTCACGCTGCGGGCCGATGTCGAACGTTGTGAAGAAGTCCAGAGCGCTGACGAGGCTCAGTCCATGCTTGGACAGTTGCTGGCCCCCAGCTATGCGCAGGTGACCAGCTGGGTATTAGCCTCCAATCTGCTGCGGCTGGCAGAAATCCTGACACAGGCCGGTCGCCTGTCCCCGGCGCAGACTGCCTACCGGGCAGTCCTGGCCGCTGAACCGGATAATGAGAAAGCGCATGCCGGCCTTTGCCTGAACCTGCTGCGAAACCGGGATGTGGAAGGCTTGGGAACCCATCTGGACAGTGCGGCAGCAGCGGGTATCGAGAATGCCTCCCTGGCCTTTGCACGGGGGCAGTATCTGGTTCTGCGCCATGAGTATGCCTTGGCCGACGACGCCTTCGCCAAAGCCTACGCCCTGGGCCATCCCCAGCCGGGGCAGATCCGTCTTTTCCAGGCCCGTATCCGGCTGGCCTGGGGCGCCGCCGACCAGGCAGCGGCCATGATCCCAAGTTTGGGAGCGGATGTGAACGGACAGGCCTATGGCCTGCTGGCCCGGCTGCGGATGGGAGATGATCCTGCCGCCCTGGCCGCCGAGGCGAATGCCCTGATCGGCGGCCAGGAGATCAGCCGTATCGTGGCCGCCTTCGTCCTGGCTGCCCTGGGGCGACGGGCCGAGGGATTGGCTGGGCTGGACCCGCTGCTGGCGGGAACGCACAGCTACATGACACCGTTGGCCGCCGCCATCCTGCGCGACGCCGGAGGAGAGGAGGAGAAGGCCCGGTCGCTGCTGCGCCAAGCGCTGGACCAGCGGGGCGTCTTCTTTGACTTCTTCCTGGATGGGCTGCCCGGTGGCCGGGAGTGCCTGCAACGGCTCGGGACTGAAAACAGGTGACAGGTCTGACAGGGTGTCTCTATCTATGACATCAGTTGAATGGTTAAGCCGGGGTGGAAGTTGCCGATCGAAGGCAGACAGGACCGCCTGGCCTGGGTAACCGGTGCCGGGGGCTTCATCGGGACGGCGGTCGCAGCACGGCTGGCACGCGATGGCTGGCGGATCCTTGCCTTCGGCCACCATATCCACGACCGGCCGCTCTGCGACGGTATCCAACCTTTATCGGAAACCATCGATCAGGACATTGTGATGCAGGCGGTGGGTGACTATGGCCCGCCGGACTTGGTCGTTCATGCCGCTGGTGGCAGCCATGTCGGACAGGCTGACGCCCAGCCGGGACTGGATTTCGGCCGGACCGTGCAGACCACGGGCGCCCTGGTGCATGGGCTGGGGCTGGCAGGGTGTGACGGCACCCACCTGATCTATCCATCCAGCGCCGCCATCTATGGACAGCAGCCGGTCGGCCCCATCGGCAGCGCCACCCCGCCTATGCCCATCAGCCAGTATGGCTGGCACAAGCTGATGGCTGAAACGGTCTGCAGGCAGGGTGCGCAACGCTATGGCCTGCATGTCACCATCATCCGCTTCTTCTCCCTGTATGGACCGGGCCTGCGCAAGCAACTATTCTGGGAACTGGGTAACCGGCTGCGTGCCGGTACAAGCCTGCTGGAGCTGGGTGGAACGGGGGAGGAGACGCGCGACTTCCTGTCGATCGGCGATGCTGTGGACCTGATCTGCCATCTGCATGGACAAGCTGCATCGGGGCTACAGATCGTCAATGGCGGCAGTGGTCAGGCCACACGCGTGGCCGACGCTATCAGCCTTTTTCAGCAGGCCCTGGGTACACACGTGCCGGTCCGCTTCACAGGCCAGGTCCGGGTCCATGACCCACACCATCTCTGTGCCGGGCTGGGGGATATGGACTGGCAGCCCGCGACCGATCTGGCGACGGGCCTCAGCACCTATGGAAACTGGTTGCGCAAAGACATGGCAGGCGGATTGGAGACCACAGGATGAGCGAAGGCCGCCTGCGGATATTGCTGCATATTCAGGACCGGTCTGCCGGATGGGCAGGCGGCCTCAATTATCTGCGGGCCGTGATTGAGCTGCTGGACTGTCAGCCGGAGGCGACCAGGCCCGACATCCTGGTGTTCAATGATCTACCCGGCAGCGGCCTGCAGGAAGCCCTGAACCGGCCGGCGGTGACCTGCGTCCTGGGCACTGACGGTGCGGTCCTGAGGGTGCGGGAGGCGGACATGGAAGCCCGGCTTGCCGCCCTGGAACCCAGTCAGCGGCGGCGCAGCCTGGCCGAACAGGCCGATGCCCTCTATCCCATCGTTCCGGGGGACCCTTATCCGGTCAACCCCAAACACTGGCTGTGGGTGCCTGATTTTCAGCACCGCCACCTGCCGGAATTTTTCACCCCGGATGAGTGGGCGCAGCGGGAAGCACGCGTCAGGGAACTGCTGGCCCGGCCCTGCCCCCTGATCCTGAGCAGCCGGTCGGCCCTGGCCGATCTGAAAAGTTTCTTCCCCGACCATGCCGCCCGGCCGCATGTCTGGCACTTCCGCAGTCTGGCCCGGCCCCAGGGGAATGACCGGCTGCGCGAGGTCCGGGCGCGCTATGGATTGCCCGACCGGTTCTTGTTCATCCCCAACCAGTTCTGGGCCCACAAGGACCATGGGACGGCTTTTCGCGCCCTGGCCCGATTGCGCGAACAGGGGGAGGTGATCCAGCTGATCTGCACAGGCAGCAAGGAGGATCACCGCAGCCCGGACTATTACGACACGCTTTTCGCCATGGTGGCGACGTTGGGCCTCACCGGCATCCGGCATCTGGGCAGCATCCCGCATGCCGATGTGCTGGCCTGTCTGCAAATGGCGACCTGTGTTATTCAACCATCCCGCTTTGAGGGGTGGAGCACCCTGGTGGAGGATGCGCTTGCCCTGGGGGTGCCGCTGGCCGCCAGCCAGTTGCCGGTACATGTGGAGCAGATGGGCAAGGACGGTATGTTCTTTGCGCCCGGGGATGCAGACGGGCTGGCAGCCCTGCTGAGCGCGCGGCTGCCGGGCCTGCCGGACAGCACGCCGCAAGCGGCTGTCCAGGCCGCGGCCCGACGCTATGATCAGGTCCGTCAGGCGGCGGGCGCGGCGCTGCTGGCCCTGATCGGGGCCGAGAGCGGTCGATCGGGATAGAGGAGGCCCGGATGCCTGGCACCGGGCATCAAAGGCCGGTTTGAATGGATGGCCCGTGGCGGAAGCCGGCGGGCAGGGGGAACAGGAATGAACAAGGGGGATGTCGCGGCCCTGCTGGCCGAGGGACGGGCCGCTGTGGCGGCGGGCGACGAGGCTGGGGCAGAAATATGGTTCGCCCGCGCCGTAGAAGCGGCACCCGACGATCCGGAAGCCCATGTCGAGCTGGGCCGCTGCCTGAACCGGCAGGGTGACCGGCGGGGCGCCATCCAGTCGATGAGCCGGGCCGTCTCCATCGATCCCGACGCCCATGCCGCCCTGAACCGGCTGCGCTGGCTTCTGCGCGATGACAGGCTGGAACCCCCCTCGGCATTGGCCCGCATCCAGGCGCGCGGGGTGGAGGTGGCCAGCGTCCTGGATGTCGGCGCCTCGGATGGAACCTGGTCGATCAAGGCAAGGCCCTGCTGGCCCCAGGCCCGTTACCATCTGGTAGAAGCCTTCGGCCATTGGCGGGAGAAACTGGAGGCCCTGTGCGCGGCCGAACCCGCCTTCAGCCATGTCATCGCGGCAGCCGGTGCCACGGAGGGTGAAGTCTGGTTCTACAACGATCCCGACGCACCCTATGGCGGGGCCGCCAGCACGGCACCCGGGCAGGGGCACTGGTCGGTGCCGCAGGTGTCGCTGGCCGGGGAGGTGGCGCGCCTTGGCCTGCCGGGCCCCTATCTGATCAAGCTGGATACGCACGGGTTCGAACGGCCCATCCTGGAAGGGGCGGCAAGCATCCTGGCCCAGGCCAGTCTGGTGGTGATCGAGACCTACATCTTCCATATCCATCCCGAGGCCATGCTGTTCCATGAGATCTGCGCCTACATGGCCGCGCGCGGTTTCCGCGTCATCGACATGTCGGAACCGCTGTGGCGTGAGCGTGACCGGGCCCTGTGGCAGGTGGACCTGTTCTTCGTGCGTGACGACCGACCGGAATTCGCCACTAACAGCTATAGCTGAGCCATGAGCCTTTCCCGGAGGGGGCCACGCCTGGCCCTGCTGAACCCGATCGACCCCACCCATCCCATCGCCGAGCGGGAGCTGGCCCTGCGCATGGCGCGGGCCATCGCGGGCCTGGGCTGGGAGGCGGAGATCCTCAGCCGGTCGGATCAGGTGGAGGCGATGAACCCCGATGGCGTCCTGTGCCTGCATCCCCAGGTCACGGCCAAGCTGACGGCCCATCCCTGGCTGGCCTGCTACTGGAACCCACCCTCCCTGCTGAAAGGAGCCAGCGAAACGGCCCGCCATTATGGCGAAGCGTTCGAGTTGACCTATGACGCCTATCTGGTCTCCGGCCCGCAGCTGGAAGCGCATCTGGCAGGGCTGATGGCCGGTGTGGGACGCGATCCGCCGACCCTGCCTTTCCATGTCAGTTCCCCGCGTTCCAGTCTGGCCCCCACTCTGGGACCGGAGAGCCGGCTGTTCTATGTCGGGTCCAACTGGGACGGGCGGCGTTATCCCACGCTGCTGCGCCGCCTGTCGGAGGCCGGGGTGCTGGCCCTGCACGGCACGGCGGAACGCTGGTCGCATCTGGCCGAGGCCTGGCAGGGGCCGCTGCCCTTCGACGGCAGATCGGTGATCGATGCCGCCCATCACTGGGGCATGGGGCTGTGCCTGCATCTGCCGCAGCACCGGGCCGAGGGCGTGCCCAATATGCGGGTGTTTGAGCTGGCCGCCGCCGGCGCCGTGATCATCGCCGACCGGCATCCCTTCATTACGCACTGGTTCGGCGACAGCGTCCTTTATGTCGATGTCGAGGGGGGCGAGGAGGAGACAGCCGACCGCATCCTGGATCAGGTGGCCTGGATCCGCGCCCATCCCGCCGAGGCCCGTGCCATGGCGGCAGACGCCCAGGCCATTTTCAACCGGGCGCTCTGTCTGGAGGCGCTGCTGGAACCGCTGCCCGGCCTGCTGGACCGCCTGCACCGTCCACGCACCCAAACCCGGCCAACGCGCATCGGCGTGCTGCTGCCCGGCCAGGGCGATCTGTCCGGGCGGCTGGATCAGCTGGCCGCACAGGCCGGAGGGGATCTGTCCGTGACGGCCCTGCTGCCCGCCGATGGTACGGATATCCAAGAGACGGGGATCACGCAGCGCCGCCTGTCCGGCCCGGTCGGGCTGGAGACGCTGCGCGCGGGACTGACAGGGCTGGAGGCGCTGGCCGTCCTGCCCGAGGGGGTGGTCTGGCATCCAGGCCATCTGGCCGGACTGGCCGCCGCTACCGGCGACGCCAGCATCGCTGCCGGGCTGTGGCCCGCTCCCGAGGAGCCGACCGGCTTTCCCATCGACCCGGCCGAGCGGCTGGCCCTGCCGCCGCCCGACGAGGAAGGGATGGGTGCCGAACGGCGGGCGGCCCGGGCCTGGCTGCGGGCCAGCGGCCTCTATTGCCGGACGGAAAGACTGGACGCCCTGGGCGGGGGAGAAGCGAACGGAACGGACCAAGACTGGACGCAGCTGGCCCTCGACCTGCCCCCGCTTCTGGCCGGCAGCGGCCCCCTGGCCCTGCCGGCGGTACCCAGCCTGACCCTGGTCCGGCTGCCGGACATCCCTTTCACCCCCCGGCCCTGGCCCGCCACCCGGCCAGCCGGACCGACAGAGCAGCCGCCCCGGCTGGCCGGGATCAGCGACCTGGACCCGGTCCTTGCCGGCAGCGTGCCCTGGATCTGGCACGCTGAAGATTTCACCCGTCTGCCGCAAACCGGCCCGATCTGGCTCTATGGCGCCGGGGAGGGAGGGGGGCTGGTCTGCGACGGGCTGCCCGCCGCGGCCCGTGAGCGGTTGCGTGGCTTCCTGGACAGCCGCCGACAGGGGGAGATGCGCGGCCTGCCCCTGTGCCGCCCCGGCGATGTGGCCACCGCCGAGATGGAGAACGCCACCATCATCATCGCGGCCCAATATGTTTCCGACATCCTGCTGACCTTGCGCAGGCGTGGGGTAGCACCCGCCCATATCCTGAACGCCTATCCCTATATCGCCGCCAGCCAGGAAGCGGCGGCTGCGCAACAGGCTGCAACGCCGTCGATCTGATGTTGCATGCAGGGAGGAACGGTCCCGCGCGACATCCTGCAACGGGTCGAAGCGGAGTGTTTCAAAGTCTGCCTCCGAAATCTCTAGCAGCTCGGCCGCGCGCAGCAGGGTGGTGATATCCCCGGCCTGAACCGCCATTTCCAGCCCATGCAGGAAATTCCGGCGCAAGGGAGCCAGGTCATCGGCCAGGGCCGGGGGCGGCAAGGGTGCAGGACGGCAGAGACGGTCGAAGACGGGACAGCGCCGCCGCGCCCGCCACAGCGCCCCACGTGACAGGCCGCACCAGGAAGCAACCCGCCCCACCGGCACCCCGTCGGCAAGCGCCAGCGCCACGGCCTGCCAGCCCCCATCATCCAGTGTGCGGGAATTCAGTCCTGGGAACCGGGAGGGAAAAGCGTTATTCAGGGCGGAGGCGGGCATGGGAACAACTCCCGGCAACAGAATATAGGAATTTATACTTACCATATGATTTGGGGAAAGGCCAGGAATCGCCAGGTCCGGCATCGCGGCACCTGAACAGGCCATGGATCGGCAGGACGAAGTCGGGACTCTACTCGCGCCCCCACCCTGCCACGCTTTACCTGTTCAGGTGCCGCGATGCCCTGTCCGCGATTCGGGGGGTAAAAGAAATCAAGGTGCTGCCTGGAAAATTGGCGGGCCGATTCTGTCCCCGGGACTCTACTCGCGCCCCTTCGGGACTCTACTCGCGCGACTCGGACTTATCCCCGGGACTCTACTCGCATAACTATAAGTTAGAATCTAAAAGCCTTTCTAATAGCTTGCGCGAGTAGAGTCCCGATTGCATTCGGGAAAAGGCAGGGTAATCTTACAGCTCATGGGAACTATACATCAGCTCATCCGGCAGCACGGCAAGGATAACGCCAAGCTGTATGCCGACCCGGACGAGAAACATCTCGTCGACATCGCCGCCGAAGTCATGGCCGGCGAGAGAGAGGATTTGGGCTGGGCTTATACGGGCTGGGCATTCACCGCCCTGCCGCATAAGCGCGTACCAGACGATGCTGTCTGGCAACGCGAAATGGGTCAGGTCACCCTGACCATCAGTCCCGGCCATTTGCCCGGCAAGACGCGCAGCGAGGTGGTGAAGGTCGGCGTGCCGTTCGGGGCGCATGCACGGCTGGTGATGCTTTACCTGCAGACCCAGGCCATCCGGACGGGCAGCCGCGAGGTTGAGGTTGGCCGGACCATGAACGCCTTTCTGGAACGGATCGGCGTGGCACCCGGCGGCAAAACACGGCAGTCGGTCAGTGAGCAATTGCGCCGGATCGCGGCATCGACCGTCATGTTCAGCTGGCAGCAGACGCCCGACAGCGCGCCCGGCTTCATGCGGCAGACCATCATCAAAGGCGGCCAGCTGGGCGTGCGGATGACGGACGATACGCAGGGTGCGCTCTGGGAAGAGCACATCGTGCTGTCGGAAGATTTCTACGACAACCTGCGCAAATACCCGATCCCGCTGCTGGAACAGGCTATCCGGGCCATCGGGGCCAGCAGTCTGGCGCTGGATCTCTATGTCTGGCTGTCCTATCGGCTGCGCAGCCTGACCAAGCCGACCACGATTTCCTGGCAGGCCCTACATGCCCAGCATGGGGCCGAATATGCCCGCATCCGCGACTTCAAGCGCTTCATGATCCCGCAATTGAAGCTGGCGCTCGCCGCCTATCCGCAGGCGCATGTGACGCTGGAGGATGATGGGCTGATGCTGTACCCGTCGGCCCCGCCGATCAGTAAGCTGGGCGGATAGTCGGGACTCTACTCGCGCCCCTGTCTTCAGCGTACCAGCATCCAGAAGGAACCGCCGCGACCATTGTGAAACGGTGCCGGCAGCAGATCATTGACGGCTGGCAGATCAGCGGTAAAGGCGCCGGGCCAGAGAATGTCGTAGCGGGTCTGGCCAGCCAGCAACATGGCTGCCAGCAGATATTGCTCATTATAAAGCCGGCCCAGCCAGTCGGGCGGATAGTCGTAGGGCAAGAAGATATCGTGGATATGCACGATGACGCCCGGCGCCAGCTCCGGCAGGATTTCCGTGAAGAAAACCGTGACATCGCTATTCTGGAAGGATCGGTGTGAGCCATCGAAGAACAGGATGTCGCCAGCCTTCAGGCTGGTGAAAAGGGCGATATCTGCCTCTTCCAGGCCACAGCGGGTGATCTGATCGCACAGCGCATCAATCTCGACCCTGGGTTCGGGGTCAATGCTGTGCAGGTGGGTGCCGGTTGCGAAACGGGTGATGGCCCAGCGGGCAAAACGGGTGGACATGCCCGACCCTATTTCCAGGAGCAGGGCGGGGCGATGGCGGGCCAGCATGGCACACAGCATGCCTGCATCCAGCCGCGGCATCCAGATACTATCCCACCAGGGCTGATCCGGGCGGGCGGGATCGGCGCTGCTGGCGATGGCGGCAAAATCGGGGACAAGTTCTGCCAATGCCTGGGCAGCAGGCCGATAGTCGCCTTGCGCCAGCAAAGCGGCCAGCCGGGCATGGGCCGGCTGGCCATAGCCATGGCGCACGCGCGGACGTGGAGGGAAATCAATCTGTACGACATCGCCGCGCCGCCAGAACCGGGCCAGATATTCCAGGTTAGCCTGGGCATACTCATGCCCCGGCACCAATTCCAAAGCTTTTTCCAGGGCATCACCGGATTCAGGGAACCGGTTCAAGAGGCGGAGGGTGGTTCCCAACTGTGCCCAAGCATCGGCATTGTCGGGTTCACGGTCCAAAAGCCCGCGCAGAATGGCTTCTGCCTGACTGGGTGCGGCATTGCCCCGCAAAGTGATGGCATGGCCAATCAAGGCGCGTGGATTGTCGGGTTCAAGTTCCAGGGCTTGACGGAACAGTGCCACCGCCTCCGTCAGACGGTTACCAGCGGCAAGGGCGGCATAGGCGCGTGACAGAGCGCTGTCCAGGTCCATGAGACGTGTCTCCTTCAAGCCGGCAGCGCCGTATAGAGGCGGATATGGGGGGTGGCGTCATGGATATGCACAGCGCCCACCACGCGTAAAGTCGCCGTCATTGCCGAGAGATACTCACTGGCGATGATGAAGATGCCTTCACGCAGATGATCGGCCGGCAGATCGGCGGGCCGCAGCAAAGGCAGGCCGAGGGCCGTTCCGGTGCTGTGGCTGTCCAGCAGGGCTGTCACCTGCAGGTGGGCATGTTTGGACAGTTCCCCCAGCACAATGCGTCCACCCCGACCGCTGCCATAGACATAGAGCGGGCAACCCGCCGGCAGGGCATGGAAATCGGCAGGGCCGGTCAGGCGTGGCAGGTCAGGCCGGTCGGCAGGTTGCCCCCAAGCCGGAGACAGGGAAAGGTCGGACGCGATGGTGGTGGCGCGCAGGCTTGCGACCACCGGGTCCAGGCGTTCCCGATCGGCAATGCGTGCCATGGCCTCGCCACGATGGCTGCCGTGAAAGGCTGTATTGTCGGCTTGACCCCGACGCCAATGAAAATCGGTCGTCACCCGCCAGGAAGAAGCGAACGGAGCTACACGGGCCAGACGGCGCAGAAGATAGCTATCCTCAGCGAAATCCAGACCGGGATCAGGCCCTAGGACCGGCAGAAGATCGGCAGGGGCCATGAAGGCGCTGGAATGGACTGCCAGGTTCCAGGCCATGAAGGCGCTGCGGTCAGGGGGAGGAAGAGCATGGAAGGCGCGATGTTCAAAGGCTGGATCAGCGGGAGGGAAGGGACCCGCTGCATCATCCCAGACCTGTACCGAACCGGCGATGGCAATCGATCCGGACAGGGCAAGGGGGGTCAGACTGGCGACATGATTGGGATGCAGCGCGTCATCATCATCCAGCATGCCGAACAGGTCGGCCTCCACCGACCGCAAGCCGGCCCACAGGCAGGCGCTGCGCGTCGTCGGGCCAATGGGGGGGGATGTGATGTCGATCAGGTCGAGGCGGCGGAAATGCGGGCGCTGCCGCTCCATCTCCGCCTCAAGCCCCAGTACCGGGGCGTAGCGGACCAGGATGACGCCAATGCCGCCGGATGTCTGGGCCGCCAGGCTGTCCAGGCAGCGGCGCACGAAACCGATATCGCGCCCACCGACGCGTACAATGTAATCAACACGCGTCGTGCGGCCGGTGGGCGTGAAGCCGGCGGCTGCCCTGATCTCGCCCAGCATGGCGGACAGCGGCCCAGGCGCCAGATCGGCGACGGTCAGGATATGGGCAGGCCGGCCCGTGGCGGACAACGTGTCGGTCAGGAACTGCGCCTGGGCCGGATTCTCCACAATGAAACCATCATGGGAGAGCACGCAATCCAGCCGCCGGCGGTCATGGCGCAGCCGGTCGGGATCATCGCGCAGCCAGCCCAGCCAGGGATGGCCCGTGCGTTTACCCAGCGCGGCATCAGCGGCGATAACCAGATCGGGGGCCAGGGCCGTCAGGTCCCGCGACAGGGCACAGGTCTGCCCGTTCCAGCCGGCGGGAAGCGGCAGGCCGTCAGGATTGAAGAAGGCGAAGCGGGTGACGCTCACAGGCCATTGCCGGCGACCGTGCCGTCCTTGCGCCGCGACAGCTGCACCTGCCCTTCCACGCATTTGACATAGGTGGTCTTGCCCAAGGCCAGATTGTCGCAAATGGTGATCAGGGCGCGGGGCAGGGAACCAAATTCCTTCGACCCGCGTACCCCGGCATTATAGGTAGCCATATAGGTTTTCAGGGCTTGCTTGGTCACAGGCTGGCCGTTCTGGTCAATCATCGCGCGAAAGGCTCCGGGTGGATGGCGGGCCTGATCATGGAACAGGGCGGGGGGAAAGGGCCAGTCCTGAATGGAGCTGCATTGACGTGTGTATGGGATATGCGCGTCTCTGATGGATATCGACCAGGAAGGCCTGCATGACGCGAGAGACGGCAGGTGTGCGTCAGCGCACCAATGTGACCTTGCCGGAAGCGCTGCTGCGCGAGGCGCGCCAACTCAACATCAACCTGTCGCAGGCCTGTGAGCGGGGTCTGACGGTCGCTGTTTCGGAAATGAAGGCGGCCATGGATGCCTGGAACGCCCATGTCGAGGAAAAGGGGCTGCCCCTGGCCGAATACAGCCAGTTCTGATAGTGCGTTTCGACGTCTATGCCATGCCGGGGCAGCGGCCCGGTTACCTTCTTGATGTACAGGCCAACCTGCTGGACATGCTGTTGACCGTATACTGATATCAGGTAGAGATTCCGCTCATGGTGCCTCTCCACCCATCGAAGCGATGGGGACCGCAGCACATCCTCTGAAGCCGCTTTCCAGCGTTTCAGGGACTGGAAAGCGGCAAGTATCTGACGTTTCCTGTACGCGGATAGCGGAAGAACCCGGAGGGCAGGATGCCGATCAATAGGGATAGAACGGAGCCTCGGAGCCGGCAGCGCGATACGCTGGAAGAATTCGTCGCCGGGATGACGCCAGATAATCAGCATGAAAGCAGTTTCCCGGTCCCCCGGTAGGGGCGGAGCGTATCGAATGGGAGGGGATGATCTCTGGGTGAAGAGATTTATGATATCAACAAGCTATCAATCCCTCCTTGATATCAGTTCCCCCTGCGCTCAGCGAATTCTCTCTTCGGCGACAAGAGCCACGGCAATCTGCGGTACCCAGCGGGCCAGGTTTTCCACCGCACTGGCAGCCTTCGGAAGCTCTACGCCCATCGCCTCGGCCCGCCTAGCCCATTTCAGCCTTGTTCCTGCAAAAGCTAGATCGTGTCACGCTAGCTCGCCAGCTCGATATCAATGCGACACAGCTCCAGCCATCTGTGGGAGGGAAAAATCAATCTCTTGCAACTGGTTGGCCTGAATGCTTTCTGCGTCAGGACTGGATTGAAAGTCGATATCGGGGCTGTGATGCCATGACGGAACTGGAATACATTCTCGATGCTTGGCCTATGTTACGCGGCAAGGGGCCGGATGTCTGGGCGACCTTTGCTCACGTGTTGCTCGATAAAGGCAAAGGGGTAGAGGCCTTCACGCTTGCCCTGGCGGCCCATGAACATCCCGATTGTGGCAACCGCGACCGCGCGCTTGCCCGTTTTGTGCTGAATGCCGGGGTGCCGGGATGGCACTGGGACCTGGTGCGCGACAAAGCGCGCAACGCGGCCTATGAGACGGCATTGCGCCGGGTGGTGCGATCCGACAGTCTGGTGCTGGATATCGGGGCCGGCACCGGTCTTCTGGGACTGCTGGCGCTGCGGGCAGGGGCAGGACATGTCGTGTCCTGTGAGATGAACCCATCGACGGCCCGAATGGCAGCGGTAATCGCCAGGGCCAACGGGGTCGCTGACCGGCTGCGCATCATTTCAAAGAAATCCACCGACCTGATCCTGGGGCCGGATCTGGAGCGGCCTGCCGATGTGATCGTCTCCGAGATCGTGGATAATACGCTGCTGGCAGAGGAGACGCTGCTGACCCACCGTGATGCCGTACCCCGTCTGCTGCAGCCCGGCGGTCATGTCATTCCGGGCGATGGGGCCATCATGGTGGCCCTGGGCCATGATCCGACCCTGGTTCATCGGCGCATGGGCATGCATGAGGGTTTCGACCTTTCCGCCTTCAACATCCTGGCATCGGCATCGTACAAAGTGCCCGTGGGGACGCCCGGTCTCCATCTTCTGACCCAGCCGGTCCCGCTGTTCGAATTCGCCTTCGACAAGCCCGGCAGCTGGCCAGGAAACCTGGCCGATGTCGATGTGACGGTCCAGGCTGGCGGAACGGCCAACAGCATTATCCAGTGGATCCGCCTGACTTTGGACCGGTCAGGGGTGGAGGGGAGCGTTTATGAGGCGAAGCCCGGACCGGGCCGAAAGTCCTGCTGGGCGGCGATGTCCTGGCCGCTGAACACCCCGCTTGCCTTGACGGCGGGGGAGAACAGGCGCATCGCGGGCCGTCGCACCGACAGCAAGGTCACAATCTGGCTGGCAGATTGACCCGGACCCGCCCGGCATCCAGTTCCAGCACCTGATCAGCAGCCCGGCGGGTGGCCTCGCGGTGGGTAACGGCCAGGACGGTCACCTGGCCCCGCAGCCGGTTGAGTGTCTCCAGGACCAGCGCTTCCGATCCGCCATCCAGAGCGGAAGTCGCCTCATCCAGGATCAGCAGGCGGGGATGGCGGAGCAGGGCGCGGGCGATGGCCAAACGTTGACGCTCCCCACCGGAGACGGCCCCGCCGCGGTCGCCGACAATCGTGTCCAGGCCCTGGGGCAGGGTACGGACGAAATCGGCGGCTGCGGCGTCCTCCAGGGCAGTCCAGAGGTCGGCCTCCGTTGCGGTGGGGGCGGCCAGCAGCAGGTTGGCGCGGATCGTGTCATGGAACAGGAACGGGTCCTGGGGCACCACCGCCACCTGACGGCGCCAGGCGGGCAGCAGATCAGGCGTCAGGATGGTCCCATCCACCGATATCGTACCGGTGGTCGGGACTGTCAGTCCTGACACCAGATCGGTCAGACTGGACTTACCAGCACCTGACGGGCCGGTCACGGCCAGCAGAATGTTGGCTTGCAACACCAGGTCAAGCCCGTCCAGGGCCATGCGCCCGTCCGGCATGCGCAGGCTGACCCCACACAACAGCATTTCCCGGGTGAAGGCAGGCAGATCGAGACCCGTCTGCGGTTCAGCCCCGGCACGCAGCCGGTCATACATCTGCGTGTATAGGCTGATGGCGGGCAAACCGGTTTCAAGCTGCCGCCAGACCCGCAGGCTGCCCAGCCCCCGCTGGGCCAGACGGGCAAAGGCCAGGATCACCACCAGGGCCTCGCTCAAGGGCTGCTCCAGCCAAAGCGTCGCCGTAGCTACCGCCAGCGCCGCCAGTCCTGCCGCGGTCAGCATCAAGGCCGCCTGTTCATAGGCCAGGATTGCTGCGTGCCGGGCCTGGAGCTGGCGCAGATCGGTGAAGCGGCGGACCAGAGCCTCCTGCCGCCGCTGTTCAGCCCCCAGCCCCTTGATCACGCGCAGCCCGGCCAGATCATCCGTCAGATCGGCCAACATGGCCTGCTGTGCCCAGCCCGCGCGCATCCCGATATCAAAGCCACTGCGCCCGATGCGCCGGATCAGCAGCAGTGCCAGCAGCGAGGCCGCCAGGGTCACCAGCGTCAGCGGCGGCGACAGCAGCAAGGCGGCCCCCAGCAGCACCGGCAAAGTCAGTGCGGCGACCCCGAGATTGACCAGCGCGTCATGGCACATGCCCAGACGGTTCACCTCAATCATCAGTATCTGCTTCACATCCGTGGCGCGCAGAGACTGGAACACCGGCCAGGAAACGTGCAGCAGCGCCTTGTGCAGATCGCCGCGCAGGCCATCAATGAAATGGTTGCGCTCATGGTTGCTGACGATGGCGCGGGCCGCCGTCACGCCGGCGGCCGCCAGGACCAGCAGCAGATAAAGCCCCAATCCCCACAGCAGAGAACCGGGCGCGTGCGAACCGCCATTCCCCAGTCCGACCCGTTCCAGCACCGGTACCAGCAGCAGCAGCCCCGCCCCTTCCGCCAGAGACGCAGACAGCCCTAGGCCCAGTGTCAGCATCAGCCGCCGCCCGTAAGAGGCAGTCAGCATATTCAGCAGACGGCGGATCGTGGTGGTGGGGATTGCGGTAGCGAGTTGCATGGCTTCCAGGAACAGGCGCAGGCCGGGATCATGACCTCAGGCGGTGGGGCAATACCAGCCCCTTATCCCAAAGGTCGCCCGCAGGCCGGTGGATATCGTCAGACGCACCCGTGACAAGGGGCCTGTCGGCTGGATATGCCCAGTTCCATTCAGGGGATTGGCTGATATAGTCCCAGGACTAACCGAAACCATCAGAATGCGACCGATACGACGGCATATTACAGAATGTGATTATTTAAGGTTGCCCTTGGGATAAAACCATTGATTTATTAAATATGGTCATAGTACTCTTCATGCCGATCGCATAGGCGGGGAGAAAAGAATGCAAAGGGTTGAGTACACACATTTCACGCCCTTTGTTAACAGCACGTTTACAGCCCAACGCGCGGATATACAGGTTGACCTGCATTTGCTTCAGGTTGCAACAAAGACGAGCAATCGCAACCATTATTTCCGAGAGAACCCATTTACACTTGTCTTTCGGTGTCCATTGAAAGTCATTCTGCCGCAGGGACTGTACAGAATGACGACTGTCAGCTTTGAGCCCATGGAGATTTTCATCACGGCGGTGGGCGCAGATACCGAGGGTGTCATTTATCACGCCCTGTTTGATTAGGCCGCAACCGGTACGGTAAGCCATCTCGCCGGCCTGTATTCGTTATTCCGTTTATCCCAGATGGAAAAGGATCGGGAGGGTCCCATGTCAGAACCTTATGTCGGACAGATTTTGTTCGGTGCGTTCGGATTTGCGCCGACGGGCTATGCCCTTTGCGACGGCGCGACGATGAACGTCCAGCAGAATGCAGCACTCTATTCGCTGATCACCACCACCTATGGCGGCGATGCCAAGACGACGTTCAAGCTGCCCGACCTGCGCGGCCGCGTGGTCATGGGCCAGGGGGTGTCCCCGGTTTCCGGTGCCGTCTACCAGACAGGTCAGTATGGCGGGGCGGAAGGGGTGGTCCTGACGGCAGCGCAGCTGCCGGCCCATTCCCATGTGATCAACGCGACCAAGAATGCAGGCACGACCCCCTTCCCGAATAATATTCCGGCCAAGACGGTGGCAAATACGGCCCCGGGATCGGTTGCCACCACCATGTATGCGCCTGCGGCGACGCTGGTCACCCTCAATGCGCTCAACATTTCCGATGTTGGCGGCGGCGGCGCGCATCCCAACATGCAGCCCTTCCAGGTGGCCAACGCCATTATCGCGATCACCGGCTATTACCCTCAGCGTCCCTGATCCACGGCGCAGAAGGAGCAAACATCATGAGTGACGCTTTCATCGGTGAAATCCGTCTTGTTCCCTATTTCAGGGCCTATCCGCCCACAGGCTGGATGTTCTGTAATGGCACGACGGTGAATGTTCAGCAGTATCAGGAACTTTTCTCCCTGATTGGCACCACCTATGGCGGTGATGGTGTCACGAACTTTGGGTTGCCGAACCTGAACGGTCGTGTGCTGGTCGATCAGGGGACGGGCGTGACCACCCCGAACACCACGCCTCCCGGCGGCCCGGCCCTGACCCCCCGCGCCATGGGGCAAAGCGGCGGCAGTGAAATGGTGGCGCTGACGGACGCGATGATTCCGCCCCATGATCATGCGTTCAACGCTTCCACGGGAACGAACATGTCCCAGGAACCCGGCCCTACCCTTGTTTATGGCAGCAACAGCAACGGCACCTACAAGCGCTATGTGTCGCCGGTTCCGACACCGGCGCCCACATTGGTTGCCATGGCCTCCACGACAATCACGTCGGTAGGTGCCGGTCTGCCCCATCCGAATATCATGGCCGGGCTGGGCCTGCGGTACATCATCTGCGTCATTGGCGGCCTCTATCCGACACGGAACTGAGCAGGGGGAAAGTAATCATGAGCACACCTTTCATCGGACAGATCTGCTTTTTCCCCTGGAACTGGGCCCCTTATGGCTGGTTGCCATGCAATGGGCTCCTCCAGTCGATTCAGAGTTATCAGGCGCTTTATTCCCTGATCGGGAATGTGTATGGCGGTGATGGCAAGACCACTTTCGGCATCCCCGACCTGCGTGGCCGTGTGCCCGTCGGTGTGGGTGCCGTTAATGGCGCTTCTCATGTCTGGGACCTAGCCGGGGTCTTTGGGGCGGATGCGGTGGCGCTTGGTACCAACACCAACTATCTGCCCAATCATACCCATACCCTGTCAGTCGCTGCTGCGGCCTCCACCACGGGTGTGGCTACGGCCGGTGCCATGTTGGGACCGGTCACCCCCAACCAGTTCTTCTCCGGCCCGGCCACCAGCACCAATCCCACCACCTTCAGCCCTCTGGCCCTGGGGGCCACCTATGGGACTGGGGCTGCGCATGAAAACCGTCAGCCCTATCTTGTTCTCAATGCTTGCATTGCCTGGGACGGGGAATATCCCAACCTGGATGGCTGATACATCCATGGCGGTTATATTGGGTTTTCCCAAAGGGCAGCCCTCCGGGGCTGCCCTTGCGGTGCCGGGGCTGCATGTGCGCCCGGCACGGACCACGGACCTGCCTTTCCTGCGCCACCTGTACCGGGTGGGGCGGGAAAAGGAGCTTGATGCCCTGAACTGGCCGGAGACGGTGCGACGGGATTTCTGCCGCGCGCAGTTCGAGGCGCAGCATCTGGATTATACAAGCCGCTATCCCGGTGCCTGGTTCCTGGTGCTGGAGCAGCGACGGGAACCGGCTGGCCGGCTTTATATCGACCTGACGGGACCATCGCTGCATCTGATCGATATCGCGCTGTTGCCGGCCTTCCAGGGGCGTGGGATCGGGACCGGTATCCTGCGGGCGCTGCAGGACCGGGCGCAGGAAGAGGAAAAGCCCCTATCCCTGCATGTCCAGCGCGGCAATGACGGGGCCGCCGCCCTTTACCGCCGGCTGGGTTTCATCCTGACCGGGCCAGGGGCCACCCATGATCATTTCATCTGGACGGCAGGGGAAAGCCAAGGCCAACCTGCGGCCACCAGCCGCGAATGATCTTGACTGTATCAAGGCAAACTTGCCATGATGCGAGAAGTTTTTCAGTCAGTCGCAGCCTTTGGTATGCAATCATCAAGCGTCTAAACTTCTGACAGGCCTATCATGGACAATACCAATACCCAGCCGGATCACCAGTCCAAGGCCGAGTGGAAGGCCCCGGAATTGCAGCGTCTGGTCATCAACACCGAGACACTCGTAGCCTTTTCCGGCCCTCCTTCTCCTGATGGCAACTGGGGCCAGGGTGCTACGTCCTGATCCGGTGGGTGTTCCTCATCCCGTCTGCAAAGCGGAGAGGCTGCGCCCATGACGGCCATTGCCGGTCTGTGGCAGCATGATGGTGTTGTTCATACAGGCGAGCGTGTCACGCGTATGGGGGCGGCCCTTGCCGCCTATGGCCCGGCCCGGGCCGGAATCAGTGACATCGCCGCCGCCGGTCTGGCCCTGACCTGCCGGCAATCCCACATCACCGATACGGATATGATCGACCGCCAACCCCTGTGGGATGGGGATCGGCGTCTCTGTGTGGTGGCGGATGCCCGCATCGACAATGCCGCCGAACTGGCGCCTGGCCTCGGCTGGACGGCCGGGGAGGGGGAGCGCTGTTCCGAGGCGGCCCTGATCCTGGCCGCCTACCGCCGCTGGGGACCGGACTGTGTGGGTCGGCTGACCGGCGATTTCGCCTTTGCCCTGTGGGATGACCAGGAACAGCGTCTGCTGCTGGCCCGGGATCATTATGGTGGCCGGCCCCTGTTCTTCGCCCACCGGCCCGGCCTGTTCGCCTTTGCGTCCATGCCGAAGGGGCTGTTCGCCCTGGGTGAATTTTCCAATGCCCTGGATGCAACCGAACTGGGGGCCTATGTGGCCCTGCTCCCGCAGGAAGGAACACGGACCCCTTACAGCGACCTGTCACGGGTGCCGCCGGGTCATTATCTACTGGTTCAGGGGGAGCGGCGGCGGCTGGTGCAATATTGGCCGGGCCAGTTCAAGGAACCGGCCCGATCGGGGGATTACCGGGAGCATGTGGAGGAATTCGGTCGGCTTTATACCCAGGCGGTGCGTGCCTGTCTGCGCGTGCGGCCCGGCGCTGGTATCGGCAGCCATCTGAGCGCCGGGTTCGACAGCGCCTCCGTCACGGCCCTGGCCGCCCGGGAACTGTCGGCCCAGGCAAGAAGCCTGACCGCCTTCACGGGAACCCCGCGCGACGGTTTCACCGGCCCTTACCCCTCTGCCCGTGTGATCGATGAATCCGGGGTCGCCGGCCAGGTGGCCCGCCGTTTCAGCAATATCGAGCATCGCATCATCCGCGCGGGTCCGGACGGCCCGCTGCGGGATCTGGAGCGGACATTGCCCTATCTGGAGACACCGTTCCTCAATATCTGCAACCTGGGCTGGGCGCGGGTCATCGAAGAGACTGCGGCCCGCAGCGGCATCAAGGTGCTGCTGATCGGCGCCATGGGCAATATTACGGCCAGTTTCGAGGGCCAGTTCCATCTCGCCCGGTTGTTCCGGCAAGGCCGCTGGTGGCCGTTGGCCATCCTGGCGCGGGGCCTGATGCGGGAAGGCGCCGGGTGGCGCATGGTGGCCTCCGAAGCCTTCGGCCCCTATCTGCCGGATTGGGTTCGCCGGTTGCGGCATCGGAACAGGCCTGGTGTTTTCGCCTATACGGCCCTGTCCCCGGCCTTCGCGGCTTCCATGGATATGGACAGGCTGGCGGCCGCCTGGGGCCGGAACCTGTCTTCCCTCCCCAGGTTCAGCGACAGCCGAACGGCGCGCCTGTCCATGATGCGTCGTATGGACCCGGGTGTTTATCACCATGCCAGCCTGGCCGAACATGGCATCGATATCCGCGATCCGACCGCCGACCGTCGGCTGCTGGATTTCTGCCTGACGATTCCCGAGGGGTTTTTCATCCGGGATGGTCGGCGCGCCTCGCTGTTCCGCGATGCCATGGCGGGTTTGCTGCCCGATACCATGCTGAACCGCCGCATCCGGGGCATACAGGCGGCGGACTGGTACGAAAAGATGGTGGCCAGCCGTGACGCGATGGCGGTGGAGCTGGCGCGGCTTCGATCGTCCCCCATGGCGTCGCGCGTTCTCGATCTTGACCGGCTGTGCCGGCTGGTGGCCGATCTGCCCGACCCGGCGACCCCACCCGAACAGATACCGGCAGAGCGGTTTACAAGCCCGGACGGCGCCATGGCCTATCGTATGGCCCTGCTGCGTGGCCTGTCCGTGGGGCGCTTCATCCGTATGGTGGAGGGGGGCAACGGCTGATGGCCGGTTCCCTCAGGGGCTCGCCAGCCCCTCCAGCATGTCCAGCATTTCGTCCAGGTCCTTGAAATCTGTCGTGCGGACCAGTTCCCAGACCGGAACGCGTGCCGCCAGCCGCGCCGCCATCGACAGGACATGCCGGCGTCCATGCAGGGCATCGGCCAGATAGGCCCGGTAGGTCATGGCGTCCAGGACCGCCGCCGCATGCGGCCGGGGCCAGCGGGTCAGGACAGGTCGCTGCGCCGCCGGGTCGGCCCGCAAATGCACGATGGCAGAGAGAGGGCAGGGGACGGGATCAAAGGCGGCCAGCATCGGCACATGCCATTTCCCGGCCCTGCGTGCCACGGGCTGTTGCCCCTCCTGGCCGATTTCCAGGGCGCTGCGGCTGCTGTCCCACAGTTTGACCATGGGAAAGCAGGGCTGTGCCATACCCGTATCCGGATCGACGACCAGCACATCATCCCCCAGCAGCCGGTGTCCCCGCTGAACCAGGGCCGTGGCCGTGGTGGACTTGCCGGCCCCGCTGTTGCCAACAATGGCTAGCCCGCCATTGCCGGTCCGGATGGTACAGGCATGCAGGGGGACCACCCCGCGCTGATGGCAGATCACCCCCAGGCCCGGGCCCAGCAGCCAGGTTTGGATTTCGGGCCCGGACACACCCGGTCCTGGATCGATCATGATATCGCGTCCATCCGCCAGCCCGATACGCACATAATCCGGGATGTCGATCACGGTGCGGCCATCGGCGCCCACCTGAATCCCATCCCGGTTCAGCCGCAGCGGCAGGGTCGGTGCCTGGACAGGGCCCTTGCGCACGGTGATGTCTGCCACCGCACCGGCCTCCGGTGCGGAGCAGGGGAAAAGATGGGGCAGCGGCATTTCGGCGGACAGGGTCCAGCCGCTGATCCGGTAATGATGCATCAAACTGTCCTTGGCAGGGCATAGAGACAGGCATTGGGCGTGAAGCCGGTGGCTTCCGACCCGCCAATGACAGGTTCCCCGCCCGTCACCAGCCAGGCATGGGCCGTCAGGGCCCCATCGCGCCGATTGACGCCGAACACGATATGCCCGGCAATGCCCCGGCGTGTCAGCATCATCCGCCCCGCCACGCAGCGGACCAGACAGGTGCTGTGCCAGGGCAGGCGGAGGGACATGGCGTCGACGACATGCCCAACCCCCCGCGCCCGCACCAGGACCGGTGCAGGCTGCGGATCGAAACCGGCCAGGGCCGGACCGGGATCCGAGACACCGCCGAACAGGCGGGCCACCAGACGAAAAGGCACGTGGAATACCAGGAACCAGGCAATGCACAGCGCCAGCACCGCTTCCAGCCGGAACAGCAGGCCACGCAGCCAGCGCAGAGGAGAAAACCCGCTCACGCCGCTGCTTTCACCAGCCCCTCGCTGGCCAAGCTATTCAAAAGACGCAGGACATCCGCCGTGATCACGTCCAGCGGGGCGGCATAGGCCTGTTCCAGGGCCGTGCAGAGATCACCTACCCGCACCGGCTGTTCAAGCCGGTTCCAGATATCGTGACCGATCGCATCCAGACAGAAGTAATGACCGCTCTCCACATCCATCATCACCAGCTCACCGTCGATTTCGCTGGCCAGACAATGATCGGTCCGTACCATCACGGTGTCGATTGTTACCATCTCCAAGCACCTTCAGTCACCCATGCCCCGGTTTGCCGACCGGGCTTCAACCTATTGTTATCGGATAAAGCCATGGCATAAAAGAACCAAGCCGCTTCCATGTGAGCGCCACAGGGTGTGCAGGGGCGCTGCATGAGGATTTACAGGAAAATCTATTCTTGAGAGAATAATAAGAACCGGGATAAAATATGTAAAACCGATAAAGGGTTGATGCGATGATCAGTTTTTCGGAGAAAATATTTTCGATACTATCTGTATCCGAGTGGAATGAGCGCTCCTCCAAGCGTCAACTTTGCCATATGCCGGGCGTATTTCCCGAAAGTGCAGATCTCATATCCTGGGGGTGGCTGGAGGATTTCCTGAACCGGGAATATACCCGTCCCGAGCTTTTCCGTTTTTTCATGAGTGGGCGGCCCGTCGAACCCGGTCGTTTCAGTCTGATCGACCAGAAAGGGCAGTTGGACCGGACAGCCCTGCGGCCTTTGCTGACCCAGGGTATCACCGCCATTTTCAACAGTCTGGACAGTTCATCGGACTATTTCTGGCAGGAGGCCATCAAGTTGGAACAGGCCCTGGGGGCTGTCGTCTCCCTTGATGCCATCGGCTCCTTCGGCACGGTATGTGGCCTGCCTCCCCATTATGATGACCGGGACCTGATCATTGTGCAGGTCGCGGGGCGCAAGCGCTGGAAAATACTGGGAACCCCGATTGAGGGGCCCTGGCGTAAACGCACCCGGCCTGTGCCGGATAGTGTGACAGATGAGTTCGTGATGCAGGCCGGCGACATGCTGTTCGTGCCGGCAGGCCTGTATCATCAATGTGTCCCGCTGGAGCCATCCCTGCATCTGGGAGCACTGGTCACGCGCCCCTGCGGCGCCGATCTGCTGAAGATGATCCAGCCACAATGGGAGACGACCGATCCTGGATTGGGCACGCGGCTTTATGCTTGTGAGGGAGAAACCGATCTGGGCCAGCAGGATGCCTGTCTGAAGCAGGCGCTGATCCGGTTGGTCCAGGAAATGGACGTCACTGCCCTGACCCGTGCCTGGCTGGCCCAGAAGCAGCGCCCGCTCCGTGCCGGCCTGCTGGGCACCGGCGGAAAGCCGGCAGATAGGCGGTAAGGCCTCCCAACCATCAGCTTCCGCACAGCCAGATATTCATGGCGAAGCGTGAATCCTCTAACCGCCCGCCCGGCACCGATACCGGCATCACCTCATGCGGCATCCAGGATGGAAAGGCCACCATCAGGTCGTGCGCCGGCTCGATATCGGTGAACGCATCCCCCATCAGCGCATGCAGTCGCAGGGCCCCCCCTGAAAAGGCCTTGGGCCGCTGATGCGCGTACCAGACCATGGTCAGCCGCCTCGGTTGCTTTTGATTACCAGAGCCTGTCGCAGTGTCGATATGCCGTCTGTAGAAACCGCCATCCCCATGGGCCACCAGCTCAACCTGGACATGGCTCCGCGTGAAGGGCCGCATGCCGAGGGCATGGAGAAGCTCGGGCTCACAGGCATCCACCCGCTCCATGACCGGGGCCAGAAAGGGCCCCAGGTCCCGCAGTACGATGGAGGAACGGATGCTCTCATCGCGCCGTATCTGGTCGCCGAAGCCGACCTTGGTCGGCTTCATCCGCGCCTGATTGGACAGGGCATGTGCCAGGATCGCCGCCGCCAGTTCATCGCCCAGGAAGCCTGGGAAAAGCCGGTGCGGTGATCTTGTCAATGCGGCCCTCATTAACATGTCCTCCTGTTCATCATCCTGCCATCCATCCTGGTCTCTCTCGGGCGCGAATCACACTCTAAGCGGCGGCCAGCAGACGATAGACCGAGGCCCGGCCGATCCCCAGATGCCGGGCGATGGCGGCAGCTCCCATGCCTTCGGCTTTCAGGCGTCTGATTGCCTGGGTATCGATGCGGGGCTTGCGGCCCTTATAGACACCCTTGGCCTTGGCCGCCCTGATCCCCTCCATCTGGCGCTCACGCCGCAGGTTCGTCTCGAACTCTGCGAACACGCCCAGCATGTCGAGGAAGGCCTTGCCAGCGGCGGTACTAGTGTCGATCGGCTGTTCGGTGGCGCGCAGATCCACCCCCTTGGCCCGCAGTTCCACTACGATATCCTGCAAATCCTTGATGGACCGTGCCAGCCGGTCGATGCGGGTCACCAGCAGCGTGTCGCCAGGCCGCAGGAATTCCAGCAGCAGCGCCAGTTCCGTCCGGCCCCTGCGGCTGGCCCCGCTGGCCTTCTCCGCCCGCACCACGGCACAACCGGCACGCGTCAGCGTTTCCACCTGGATCGTCACATCCTGATCATGGGTGGAGGCGCGGGCATATCCGTAGAGGGCCATGGGCGGTTGATCCCGGTATTTGTCCCGTTAGGGTCTAGACCAGGGCAGGATAACGTCTCGAAATCCAAAAACATACCCTTTTGAGACGATTCCCGGCGTCTCGCGACTTTGTCTTGTCAGGGTATACCCTAATAGAACAGACGCTGGCTCCGGCTCCCGCAGTCATGTGCATATCGCGATGGTTGTATGAATGTCACAGTGACCTCGAAGGACAACTTTTGTCTGTTATTCCGCCATGCCAAAAGGTAAATAAGGCACGACAGGTAAGCCATATTCAGATTTGTGCCGCGCATTGGCAGATCGCTATCGAGTGAGGGGAAGCTAGATGACCGGAAATTTTGTCGTATCTTCGGGTGGAAGGCGTCATTCCGGTTTGTTCTGGACGTTGCTGTCCTTGATGGCTGCTGGGTCGGCCCTGGCAACCTGGATGCCGGCGAATGCCCAGGTCGCGACGGACAGGCAGGCTGCCAATGCCACCAAGGGCAATAACAGTGCCCCCATCACGCAGGAGAAGGAACCGGGTTCCGATCCTAATGGTGACCAGGACGACAAGCGCGTCGCGGATTCATTCCAGGCGAAGGGTATTGAGGCGGGCAAATTCCTCTTCCTGCCCAGTCTGGAAACAGAGGTTTCCTGGACCGACAATGTGTTCGCCACGGACAGCGATGTGCGCAGTGACCGGTTTTACCGCATCGTTCCCGGTTTCAAGCTGCGGTCGCGTTTCCTGCGCCATGAGCTGAATTTCAATGGTGAACTGGAAAAGGTCCTGTTCGAAAAATATACCGAGGATGATCGCCTGAACGTGAATGTCGGTGCCGATGGGCGCCTGGATATCCGCAAGGGTTGGGAGGTCACTTCCAATATCAGCTTCAACGACCGTGCCGAGGACCGTGGCAGCCCCGATGCGGCGCTGAGCCTGAAGCCGGTTGATACCACCCAGGTCTCCGCGCAGCTGGGATCGCGCCTTCAGGAAGGGCGCATGATCTATCAGGGCAGTTTCAGCTTCAATTCCTATGATATCGGCAATGGCCGCCGTGCGGGTGGCCAGGTGGTCAATAATAGTGGCCGCGACCGGAACGAGTATGAGGTGACGGCCCGCGTCGCCTATGAAACCATCCCCAACTATTTCGCCGTTGTCGAGGGAAGCTATAACTCCCGCGACTATGACAATGTGATCCCCGGTGCCACCTTTAGCCGCAGCAGTGACGGCTACCGGCTGGAAAGCGGTGTGGGTATTGATATCACTGACGTTATCCGCGGCGACTTCCTGGTTGGCTATTTCGACCAGCAATATGATGCTGCCAATTTTGGTGATCCTAACGGCTTCAGTTTCCGTGCCCGGTTCAACTGGACCCCGTCCCGCATGACGGTTATCGTCCCCTCCCTGGAACGCAGCGTCCAGGAAACCATCCGGTCTGGCGTTTCTGCCATGGTCCGCACCGGTGCCGGCTTGACCGTGCGTCATGAGTTCGCCCGTAACTTTGTCGGCACCTTCTCTGGCAATGTTGCCCGTGAGGATTATGACAATAGCAACCAGGACCCCTGGTTCTATGAAGCCCGGGTGCGCGGGCTTTACGCATTCACGCCTGAAGTTCATGCCGGCGCGGAAGTCCGCTATCGTCAACGTGATGCCAATGGCGGTCCCGGCCAGTATGAGCAGTGGACGATGATGTGGCGTCTGCGTCTGCAATACTGATCGGTACCTCTTTCCACGCATGACAAAAGGTGGTCTTTCCTTGACACAGGGAAAGCCGCCTTTCTGCGTCCAGGCCATGGCACGGATATGTCATGGGTCCGTTTTCTAGGATTTGACAGCATGACCACGAGTTCCGGGCAGCAAGAGAATTTCCAGGCGAAGATCGCCGCGGAACCGGTGGTCGATATACGACAGCTGCTGCGCTGGGCCTGGCGCGTCACCTGGAGCGGCAAATATATGCTGCTTGCCTGCTGGCTGCTGATCCTGGCGCCCACCATCTTCTATTTAAAGCAGGCCACCGTCCTTTATACGTCCAGCGCCGTGATCATGATCGAGGCGCCAGAGGCCACCGACGCGCTTTCAGCCCGCAATGACATGCGCATGCGTCTGTCGGACAGTGCTGTCCAGACGGAGGTTGGTGTGCTGACCTCGCGCGTGCTGGTCGAACGGGTCGTGACGCGGCTGAAGCTGGACCAGGATCCGGAATTTAACCCCAAGCTGCGCGAGCCAGGCGGCTTCGCCGTCCTGGTCGGCTATCTGAACCCGATGCGCTGGCTGTCGGCCATCGCCGCTCCCAAGACCCCAGGTGAGGAGACGGTTGCCGCAGCCACGGCGGAGGCCTTGGAAAGGGCGGCGGTTGTGGCCCAGGTCAGCCGGAACCTGGAGGCAAAGTGGCAGCGCCGGACCTATCTGATCGATATTTCCTTCACCTCGGAAAACCGTGAGAAGGCGGCCCTCATCCTCAACACCCTGACAGAGGAATATCTGCTGGACCGTTTGGAGGCCAGTTTCGAGGATGCCCGCCGGGTCAGCAGCTGGCTGGAGGATCGGCTCCAGAATCTTCGCCAGGATGTGCAGCTGGCCGAGACGGCCGTGGAACAATTCCGGGTCCGTAATAATTTGCAGCGCTCCGGTGAAGGCCAGAAGACCCTGACCGGACAGCAGCTGTCGGAGCTGAATACGCGCCTGATCATCGCCCGCACTGACCTGGCCCAGAAGCAGGCCCGGCTCAACCAGGTACGGTCGCTGCTTCAGTCCAGCGGTAATATCGAGTCCGCTTATGAGGTGCTTCAATCCCCCCTGATCCAGCGCCTGCGTGAACAGGAAGCGATCTTACAGCGTGAGATTTCCGAGGCGATCAAGACCTTTGGTGAACGCCATCCCCGTATGGTCGGCTACCGGGCCGATCTGGCCGAGCTGCAGTCCAAGCTTCGGGCCGAGACGCAGCGCATTTCCGATTCCATCGGCAATGAGTTGGAGGTGGCCAGTGCCGGTGTCCGCACCCTGGAGCGCGAACTGGCGGCCCTGCGCTCCACGGTTGATAATTCGGGTGGCGCCGAGATTCAGCTGCGTGAGCTTGAGCGTCAGGCCGAGGCAACCCGCAGCCTCTATGAGGGGTTCTTGCAGCGGTTCAAGAAGGAGGCAGAGGCCAGCAGTGGCGGGCAGCGGGCCAATGCCCGTGTCATCTCCACTGCCCAGATGCCGCGCAGCCCCTCCGCACCACGCACGGCCTGGACCCTCAGTCTTGTTTCAATTCTGGCCCTCGGCTTCGGTCTGGTGCTGATTTTCGTGCTGGATCGCCTGGACAATGCCATCCGTTCCTCCGACGAGGCTGAGGAACTGACGGGGTTGCCGACTCTTGCCGTGGTCCCGCTCTATCGCGGCAAGGTCGATAATATGGTGGCCGAACTGGCGGACAAGCCACGTTCCTCCATCGCCGATGCCTTCCGCAGTCTGCGCGTCTCGCTGGAAGCCCAGCTTGAAGATGAGCAGGAGGGGGCCCGCGTCATCGCCATGACCTCCTCCGTTCCCCGGGAAGGCAAGACCTTTGCGTCCTTGTGTCTGGCGACCATGGTGTCCCGTTCTGGACAACGGACCCTGCTGATCGACAGCGATATCCACCGGCCCCGCATGCATGTCATGCTGGGTCGTCCCAACGAGTTGGGACTGGTGCATGTGCTGAACGGCTCCACCACTTTTGAGGAAGCTGTCATCCGCGATGTCGCACCCGGTCTGGATTTTCTGCCGGCTGGCAAACTGAAGGCCATCGCGGAGGAGGTGCGTAAGGAGGAGGCAGAGAAGATCCTGCTGGCACTGCGCGGTCAGTACGATCGCATCGTTATCGACCTTCCCCCCGTGCTGGCGGTTTCTGATGCCCGTGTGCTGTCTTCCCTGGCCGATCAGGTGGTTTATCTGATCCGCTGGAACTCCACGCCGCGCGATGCCGTGCGCGTCGGTGTTCGGCTGCTGCGGGATATGGACATCAATCTGAAGGGTGTCATCATCTCTCAGATCAATCAGGTCCGTCACCGCCAGATGGCCTATGGTGACTACGGCACCTATTATGCCCAGTATGGGGAATATTATACCAAGTGACGGGATTGGCATGACACAGGCTGCCCCCACCACTGCCGATTGGGTCCGCGACATGCGGACCCGCCGCCAGAGCCGATGGATTGCTCTGCTTGCGGGTGGAACCGGTCTGGTCCTGCTATGTCTGGCCCTGCCCCGTCTGGTTGGCGAAAGTATGGTTCTCGATGCCCGCCAGCATGTCCTGGCGTTGCGGACCGATCCGGCTGCGACCGGCGGTGTGGCCGCACTGCTCTCCTCTGCCGCAGTGATCGACCAGACCGGGCCGCTGACCGGGGATGGCCGGCTGGTGGCCGATGGCGGCCTGCTGCTGCTACGTGCTGCCTTGCTGGAAACCGATATGGCGGAGCGGCTGCGGCTGCTGCGCATGGCGGCGGCAGCCAGTGAAGCGGGGCTGCGCCAGACCCCGGCTTATCCTGCGGCCTGGACCCGGCTGGCTTTCATTCGCAGAGAACTGGGGGAACCTGTTGCGGCGGCGGCGGCCCTGCGGCTTTCGCTGCTGACAGGCGCCGTCATGCCACAAGTCATGATGGATCGTCTGGGCCTGGGCTTGGATCTTCTGCCGTATCTCGACCCCGAGGGCGTGGCCTTGCTGCAGCGTCAAATCCGTCTGGTCCATGACATCCGGCCCGAAAGCCTGCCTGCCCTTTACCAGCGCTCCCCTTTTGCGCAGGCTTTCATTGAGGCGACGCTTCGGCAGTGATGCGCGCCCGTGTCCCTTTTTTCTCATCGCTGGGAAAGGATTGGGCAAACCCCAGCCCCAGCACAAAAGCAAAGGTCGCCGCGATTGCCGGCATCTGCAGGCTGAAATCCACCAACCCATGCAGGATCAGCAAGGTCGCGACGGCCAGGGCAACAGCCGGATAGATCTGGTTGCGTTGCCGCCGCCGCAAACCGATCAGACAGGTCAGCAACACAGACCCGATGGACGCATAGAGCAGCAGGGTCGCGATAACACCGATCTCCAGCATCATCTCCAGATGCAGATTATGCGCATGCACGAATGTTTCCGGCTGTGACAGGCTGACATCGCGGTAGATGGACAATATGGCCGGATAGGAGCCCAACCCATAGCCGGTCAGCGGTGCGTTCAGGAAAGCGTTCCAGCCGATCTGGTTGAGGATGTCGCGCGTGTCGTCCTGTATCCCCGCTTCGGCCAATCGGTTCAACGTCCCCTCGCCCCCCAAGGACAGGACCAGAACCCCCAGAAGGGCTAGTCCGCCCATGGCCACCAGCGCACTGCGCCGGCGCATGACACCAGCCACCCAAAGCCCGGCCCACAGGACCAGCAGGCCGGCACCGGTTGCCGCCAGTGCCGCGCGTGACTGGGTCAGGGCCAGCGCCATGCCCAGGGTCAGGGTGGCGATGGCATAGGGGGAGGCATGTACCAGGATATTTTCCGCCCTGTCCCGCAGACGCCATCCTCGTCTGTGCTGACGCAACCTGTCGACCAGCAGGGCCATGCAGCAGATGACCCCGATCCCGGCATAGGCCGCATAGGCGTTTCTGTTCACGAAAGTCGCGGTGACGGTGCCCTGATAGGCCCATTTATCCATCCACAGGATTTTTTCGATCCCAAGCATATGCATGGCCAGCCCATAGACCGCATAGGCGCACCCGCCCCAGGCCAGGACGAGCAACCCCTCATGCGGTCGCTGCCGTCCCAGTTGCAAGGCCAGGAGGAAGATGCCGGCATGGCTCAGCCACTGCATCAGGGCGCTGATACCCCGGCCCGGGTCCAGCGACAGGCGGGTGGCATCCCCCCCCAGGACCGCCGCCATCTCGTTCCAGACGGGTTCCACCCCTGTGGTCGGGACGAACGGTAGGATCTGGGCCACCGGCCATATCAGCGCCAGTAGGAACAGGATGGCCGGAAGCCGGAATGTGCGGATGGGCATGGAGGCCTCTGCCCGCCCCGTTGTCAGCAGCAGCGACCAGCCTGTCAGCAGCAGGGCCACGATGGCCGCCAGGCCGGTCCAGGCCAGCGGCCGCGCTGATCCCAGGGGCAGCGGGGCCAGGATGATGACCGAAAGCAGCAATCGATAGATAATAATGTTAGCCGACAACGGCGTTTCCCTGACGATGGAAAGGCTCCCAGATTGCTATGACAGCCACGCTGGGTCCAGATTATTTACGTTGGATTTGTGGCTGACCAGGATGACCGGTCACAGGTTTTTCCGTTTCACGCCTATTGCCCGTGCCAGCATCCGGCGCAGCAGCAATAGTGGTCGCAGCAGGACATAGAGCCAGGTCAGCGATCGGGGTAACCGCACATCAATCAGGTCCCCCACTCCTATCAGGCTGGAGTGCAATTCTCCCCAGATGGCCTTGCCATCCGGGCAGACCAGCAGGATCAGACGCTTTTCCGCCAGCCGTCGGCGAAACCAGCCGCCGAAGACTTCATAGCCCACCGTGTTCCGGGTCCGGGCCAGACTGGCGACCTGGCGGTCGATGGACCGGGCGATGGCGTTTTGATGGGGCGTGACCGCAATCGGTATGGCCGGCTCCACGCCCAGCAGGTCGCGCGCCAACCCCATCGCATGCACTATCACTGGTATCATCCGAGAGTGCCCGGCCAGGTCGATGACGCGCTCCATATCGTCAATCCGCTGCAGCGGCACGGCCAGATCCGCCAGCCAGCGCAGCCGGGTCCAGCCATGCAGCAGCCCATGCAGTGTCTGATAAAGCAGATGACGGTCCCGGCGCAGCGTCGGAACCTGCCAATCCCCTGACAGGGTCACAAGTTCCCTGTCTGCCCAGAGCGTCTCAAAATCCCAAGGCAGCAGGGCTGAATTGTCGAAGAGCCGCCAATGCAGTTCGACCAAGCCGGTAGCGCCGTCATAAATCTGGTCCTTGGTGGTCAAGGAAAGCTGGTCTATCGGCACTGGATAGCGTGGGACGAAGCCCTCGGCGATCATGACCTGATGGGCGGCAACGGCCTTCGACGGATCGATCATCAGGTCGATATCGTTGGATGTCCGTATGTCTTGGCGACCGTAAAGCTGCACGCTGAGCGCCTGACCCTTCAGGACCAGAGTGCGGCACCCCACCTCTTCCAGCCGTTTCAGCAGTGCCAGGGTCGTGGCTGTCTGGCGCAGGCCGCGCATGGCGGCCTCACGTTCGGCGTCGCGCAGCGCCGGGGGGGGCGTCAGCCCGCCAGCCGTCAGCATCCTGACCAGCGGCGGCACCAGCCGATGTTCAAGGGCCATTTCCAGCAGCTTGCCCCCATCAACCGTCGCCATCAGGTCTGCCAGCAACGATGGTGCCGGCGAGGCGGGCCAGCAGGCGGCAAGCCGGATCAGTGCCGCTTCGGGCCCCGGCGGCAGCAGCAGGATCGGTGTCCTTTCTCCCTTTGCGCTCATGGGCATCACGTCTTCTGCGCGGGCCGGCTTGCGGTCAGCAGGACCTGCCCGAGGAAGTCCATGAATTGCCGCCCGATTCGATCCATATCCCCGTGCCGCGCCGTGAAGGCCAGACCTGCTGCGCCACAGGCTGCCCGCAATTCCGGATCGCTCAGCAGCCGATGTGCTGCCGCCAGCAGCCCGTCATTGTCGCCCGGTGCCACAACCAGACCCAGCCCATTCTCCCTGATCAGCCGTGCGGCATGGTTTTCCGGCGGGATAGCGGCAAGAATGGGAAGGCCGGCGGCGGCATAGCTGTAGACCTTGGACGGAATGGACATGCCATTGGCTTCCATGTTCAGCTGCACCACGCCGATATCGGCGCTGGCCAGCATAGCAGGCACGTCGGCAGCCGGCTGATAGTCCAACAGATGCAGATTGGGTGACAGCTCCCCCCTGGCCCGCAGCTGTTCCAGAT
>JAEMSB010000135.1 GCA_016463045.1 Niveispirillum sp. | reverse complement strand
GCCAAATATGGCGTCACCTCCACCGTGGGCCGCACGCTGAACCTGGGCTTCAACAATGACGGTTCGCTGTTCGTGCAGACGGGCGCCCTGAACTACAAGGGTCCGACGGACAATGGCTATGCCATCATTGCCGGCAATGTCCGTATGCCCGTGGGCCAACAGGTGCAGTTCCAGAACTCCCTGGAACGCAAGACCGCCTTTGGTTCTTTCGATTATGAAGTGGCCGAAGGTGTCACGGCCTATGGCCAGTTCATGTATGTCGACAGCGTCGTGAACACGGAAAGCGGCGGCAGCCTGACCCAGATCGGCAATCTGACCACCATCCCCACCACCAATCCCTTCATCCCCGCCGACCTGCGCGCCATCCTGGCGTCACGCCCCAATCCCAATGCACCCTTCACCTGGAACGGTCGCTATGTCGGCATCGCCGACAAGAACTGGGACGAACAGTATAAGGTCAGCCAGTTTGCCCTGGGCCTGAAAGGCGATCTGGCCGGCAGCTGGAAATGGGATCTCTACAGCTCCTATGACGAAAGCCTGCATGATCAGGCGCTGTACAATGCCGTCGTGAAAAGCAAGGTGCAGAACCTGCTGAACGCTGCGGATGGCGGTAATTCGCTGTGCGCTGGCGGGTTCAACCCGTTCGGGATCAGCAACTCCACCCGCATCTCCGACGCTTGCAAAACCTATATGACCAAGACGGCGCTCAGCACGGAAAAGCTGACCCAGAGCCAGGTACAGGGGCAATTGTCCGGTCCCGTGGTCGAACTGCCCGCCGGTCCGTTGCAGGTGGCGCTGCTCGCCTCCTACCGCCGAAACACTTACCGTTTTACGCCCGACAGCGATCTGGCCGCCCAGAATATTGAGGCGGTGACAGGTTCCGCGTCGGCACGCGGCAATATCAACCTGAAGGAAATTGCCGGTCAGGTGGATATCCCGCTGATCAGCGGGGCGGAGTTCGCAGAGGAACTGGCCATCGGTGCCGCCGCCCGCTAGTCCGACTATTCCACCACGGGCAGCGTCAAATCCTATGAAGGTGACATGCGCTGGAAGCCCGTTGAAGCGCTGATGCTGCGCGGATCGTATCAGCGCGCAGTGCGTGCGCCGAATATCGGGGAGCTGTTCTCTCCACCGACGGGCACGCAGGTGCAGTTCGGCACGCCGCCGGCCTCTGTCGGTGATCCCTGCGACGTGCGCTCCATCGCCCGCACGGGCACCGGCGGGGCACAGGTCCGCGCGCTTTGCATCGCGCAGGGCGTACCGGCCAACGTCATCGATACCTACACTTTCCCCACCACGGCAACCGGCGGCACCATCCGCGGCAATCTGGGCCTGACCCCGGAAAAGGCCGACACGTTCAATATTGGCACCGTGCTGACTGTGCCGGGCGATAGCCCGTGGTATGGCGGCACCACCATCTCCGTCGATTATTACAACATCAAGATCAAGGAAGTGATCTCCGGCGTGCCGGGCCTCACCACCCTGTCCAAGTGCTATAATCTCGACGGTTCCAACCCCACCTATGCCGCGACGAACGAATTCTGCCAACTGCTGACCCGCGATGCGCAGGGCCAGTTGCAGGATGTCAGCCTGCCCTTCCTGAACCTAGGCGGGCTGGAGACCGACGGTATCGATGTGCAGATCAACTGGTCGGCCAGCCTGTCGGATATCGGTGCCGATGTCGGTGATCCCAGTGCCGAGATCTATGTCACGCCCGTCATTGGCTGGGTGAACCACTATAATATCCAGACCCTGCCCGGCAGCGCCTTCCAGGATTATGTGAATACCAGCACGCTGGGCCGCGCCCTGCCGCGCTGGAAGGCGCTGACGACCGTCGGCTACCGCTCCGACCTGTTCGGCGTCGGCCTGCGCTGGCGGTATCAGGGGCCGATGGACGACGTGACGGCGGTGACCACGCCCACCAACCCGTCGCGCGGCGTACCGGCCTATAACCTGTTCGATCTGTTCGGCAATGTCCGGGTCAATGAGAGCATCGAACTGCGTGCCGGCGTCACCAACCTGTTCGACCGCGGCCTGCCCATCGTGGCCAGTTCGCAGAACAGCACCGATGTCGCCGTCTATGACGCGGTTGGCCGTTCCTACTATGTCGGCCTGCGGGCGAAGTTCTGATGGACAGCAGGGGGCGGCTTATTCAGCCGCCCCCTGTTTATACGAGTTTAACCGATCACATTTCAGAAACGGGTCTCCAGCGAAACGCCCAGCGTCCGCCGGCCCTCCCGCACGTTCCAGTTCACGTAGTTGCCGACATTGGCAAAGGGCGTTGCCAGGATCGCGGCCTTGAAATTCTCGTCGAACAGGTTGCGGGCAAACAGGCCGGCGCGCCATGCCCCGTCATCCGCACCAAAACCAACGGAAATATTCACAACCCCATAAGCGGGATGCTTCGTATCCGGGTTGCCCACGGCGTTGTAAGTCTTGTCACGCCAGGCATAGTTCACATTCATGTCGAACAGCAGCCCTTCCAGCACATCCCGCTGATAATTGGCGCCCAGCGTGTAGCTGACCTTGGGCGCATTGGCCAAGGAATTGCCCTTGGCCTGATATAGCGGCGTAGCGCTGGTAGAGCCCGGCGCATTACACTGTGCAGCGATGGCAGCAGCACCCTGCTGCTGGATATAGTTGGGGCATGCCGTCACATAGTCGGTGAAGACAGCATCGGCATAGGCCAGCGAAGCATTCAGGCGCAGTTCCTGCGTAACCTGCAGGTTGCTCTCCAGCTCAAACCCCTTGCTGCGCAGACCGCCCGCATTTTCGGTCAGGAACTCCGACCCGCGCAGAACCGCAGTCTGTAGGTTCTTGTATTTGTCGTGGAACAGGTTGCCATTCAGCGTCAGCCGCCCGTCCAGCAAAGTGGTCTTCGCACCGATGGTGAAATCATCCACGGTCTGCGGGTCTACTTCCGTGCGCGTGCCGCTCAGGGCGGAGAAGGTGACGGTCGGCCCCAGATAGCCTTGGGCATAGGTGCCATAGAGCAGCACATCATCCACGGGCTTGTACTCTGCACCGATGCGGCCCGACAGGCTGCTGTCATTCACCTTGCCGGTAGACCGGGCGCGCGGCGTGTAGGGAGTGACATTGGCCGGCAATTGCGGATCACGTTCGGACCAGTTGCTGGCCTCTACCCAATCCTTTGACACGCGCAAACCGCCCAGAATGCTGAACTTCTCATCCAGATGCAGCTTGCCGTCGCCGAACAGGGCGGCACTTTCCGTCGTTGTCTCACCGCTGTTCAGGCCGGCAGTGATGGAAATGGTGACGGGAGCAAAGGGCAATGCCGGGCGCAGCAGGGCACTTTCGCCCGTCTGTTCCACCTTCTGGCGCGACAGATAGAGGCCGGTGACATATTCCAGTATCTCATTCTGGGGAGACGTCAGGCGGATTTCCTGGGACAGCATGGATCGCGCCGTGTTCTTGCGCCGCGCCTCGAAGGTGGAAAGCGGACCGGCATCAATGGAATAGACACTGGGCCGCATATCCTGTCCACGCCAGGCCGACAGGGATGTCAGCTCGTAATCGCCCAGCAGCCAGTTCAGTTCCAGGGAACTGCCATAATTGCGCTCATCCTCGTTACCGGCCCCATTCTCCACCGACAATTCATTGTCGTAGGAGGGTGTGACGCCCAGCGTCGCCAGATTGACGCCCGGCGGGTTGAAACGCGGATCGCCCGCCGGTACCTTGTTCAGGGTCCACAGCTGGCCCGGCCCTTTCTGCTTGCGCTGCGAATAGTCGGCGATCAGGTAGGCCGTGAAACTGTCGGATGCCTCCACCAGCAGCTTGCCGCGAACGCCCTGACGCTTTGTGCCGCCCCACTCCTCATTACGCACCACGTTCGTGACAAACCCGTCATAGCGGCGATCAAAGGCATAGATGGCCAGGGCCGCATTCTCGGCCAGCGGCACGTTCAGATTGCCATGAATGTCCGTTTCATCCAGCGAGGCATAAGAGGCAAAGAGGTCGCCCGACACCGCCTTCATATCCGGTCGGCGAGTGGTGACAGAGACGACACCTGAGGAAGCATTCTTGCCGAACTGGGTTCCCTGCGGCCCTTTCAGCACTTCCAGCCGCTCAATATCGCCCAGGCTTTCCACGGGGCTGCCGAAGCCGACCACGACGCCGTCCACAACCACGCCGACGGGGCTTTCCGAAGAACTGGCAAAGCCGCCGGCGCTGCCGACCCCGCGAAGACGGAAACCCGCATCATTGGGGGTGGAACCAAACTGTACGCCCGGCGTGGTGTACTGAATATCCGTCAGGCCTTTGACGCCGGTAGCGGCCAGCTGCTCCGCGCTGACCGCAGTCACAGCCAGCGGCACATCCTGCAATTTTTCCTGCCGGCGCGAGGCGGTGACGACGATCTCTTCCAGGGTGATGGCATCCGACTGTTGCGCCAGGGCGGACGGCACAATGGCGGCGACAAGCGCAATGGCGGTGGCGCAGCCACACAGGCGCATGGCGGGTTCGAAAATCTTCATGGTTTAACTCTCCTCCCGATATCGGTCTTGTTTGTCGGCAAGCCTCTCCCGTCGTGGCCTTGGGGATTGCTCCCCGCCACCGGCGTTCAGATGCTTGCTGCTTGGTTTGTGGAACCTGCCGGCGCCCTTCAGACGCCTGGCGACGGCCTTTCGAACCGGATCATGCTTCCCCCTATACGCCCGTTTTTCCGGGCTTGGCGGTTGGGACCACCGTTCTGCCGAACAGCGCCGTCACCGAACCTTTTTACACCCCACCAATAGCAGAGGCGCTTCCCAACCGTTCATTTTCATTCAACATCATGTGTATTTCGCAAAATGATGGGTCGGGATCAGCCGTCATTTGCCGGGATCACCCATATCGGCGGCCACGTCGCGCATGAAGGTACGCATCCAGGCCATGCCGGGGTCGCTGGACCGGTGCTTATGCCATTGCAGCATCTGGGTAAAGCCACCCAACTGAATGGGCAGATCCAACAGCCGCAGCGGCAGGCGACGGGCCCAGATATTTGCGGAACGGCGATGCATGGTGGCGATCCGGTCGGTCCCCATCACGGCATCGGCCACCAGCGTAAAGTTGGGGGCATAGATGGTGATGTTGCGGCGGAAACCACGCGCGGCCAGCAGTTCGTCATCGATGTGCGGCACCCGTGTCGGCCCCATGCTGGTACCGACATGTTCCAGGTTCAGATATTGCTCCAGCGAGATGCTGTCACCAATCAGCGGGTTGTCCTGCCAGCAGACGCAGACGAAATCATCCTTGAACAGGGGTTCGCGGGGATATTCCTCCACCGTCCGCTTTTCCGGGACAATCAGGAAATCGGCCACCCCTTGACGCAGATGCTCGGCCGCGTTCTCGGTAGTCAGGACCGTGCGGATGCGGATGCCAGGTGCGCGTTCGCGCAGACGGCGCACCACCTCCGCCACGAAGACCAGGAAGGCATAGTCCGAGGTGATCAGGGTAAAGGTCCGCTCCTCGCCGCCCGGATCGAAACTGGCGCGGCTGGCGGATATACGCTCCAGTTCCACCAGCGTGTCGCGTACCTGCGCGCCCAGCATTTCGGCAAAGGGGGTGGGCACCATGCGGCGGCCCACCTGCACGAACAGCTCATCCTCGAAATATTCACGCAGGCGGCGCAGGGCATTGCTGACGGCGGACTGCGTCATGTTCAACTGCTGCGCAACCTTGCTGACACTTTCCTCCGCCAGCAGCTTGTCCAGAATGACAAGGAGATTCAGGTCAAGCCGGTTGAAGCGCATAATCCATCCCTGGGATGTTGTTCTTATCCCCCACCCTACCTGTGATCGCCCGATGGCGCCATCCGCACCAGACGGACAGGACCTGCCAGACCCGAGGGCAACAGCGGCGCCTTGGGATCGGGATGCAGCAGCGGGTGGGTATTGGCGGTAACGGGCGACCCGATCCCCGCCGCATCCCCCGCAATACGGTTGGGCCACAAGTTGCTGACCGCAATGCTGATGCGGTTTAAACCCGGCTTCAGCGCCGCCCCGACCTCCAACCGGAAGGGCGGTTTCCAGGCGGTGGCAACGGACTGACCATTGATGCTGACGCTGGCCAGTTCCTTCACCATGCCCAGATCGATTTCCACCCTCTTGCCCGTCCAGTCCGCAGGAACCTTGACTGTCGTTTCATAGGTTGCAGTGCCCGCGAAATGACGGATGGCAGGATCGGTCAGTTGCGTCCATAGATCCAGCGATGGCAGGTTCACCTGGTCCGGCGTTCCCTGCCCCTTGGGGAAATGCAATGTCCATGTGCCGTTCAGCGGTATGCTTCCCATTTCCACGGGTGCCTTGACGATGCGGGACATGGCGGGGGCCACACCACGCTGCACAATGAACAAGGCCTGGTGCGGCGCCAGGGTCACCGGCACCAGGGTACGGCCCGCCTGCTGACGATAGGGGGCGGGGTCGATCTTGCCGCTATCGGCGTGCCACAGGTTTACATCCCGTCCATCACCGCGCAGCGACAGGGTGACGCTCTCCGCTCTGTCCTTCTGATTGGCGATGAACCAGATATCCGCCTCCTCGGTTCGCCGGTGCGACCAGACGATATTGGCATCGGCTGCGCCATCAACCGTCAGGTCCGGCCCGACCCCGAGATCAGCCAGAGCGGCGGCGACATCCGCCACCGGGTAAAGCCGCCCCTGCCCCACCTGACGCTGGACCTTTGAGGTGGCTTCCGTGCCCCAGATTTGCTGGATCAACGCCGCAACCTGTGCCGGATCATCCCCAAGGCTGGGGCTGCCGGTGGGACGGGGCGACAGCACAGCGCCCCCCTGCCCCAACAGGTCCCGCAAGCGCTTGAGCACCGGCAGCGAGAGTTTCAACGTACCATCACCGCCCGGCGGAATGACCAGCAGACGGTAGGTGGCGCCTGACGGCGCAACCCATTGCCCATCTTTAACCGCCAACAGCTCGGTCACCGCATCGCGACCCACGAAATCCAATCGGTTGCCGGCTGGTACGGAAAGGGGCAGACGGTCCGGGTCGGGCGGAGCCACCGCCGCCCCTTCACCATAGAACCAGGCGATATCAGCGACGTTACGCCCCTGCTGTTGCAGGAAGGAGGATCGGGCCAGATACTGCATCCAGGGACCCGCCTGTTCAGCCCAGGTTTCATGACGGGTGAAAAACTGCCCAAACGGCCCCAAGGTGATGCCGGGACGCAGATCGTCTAGCGGCTGGTGCGGCGACGTGTGGATGACAAAACGGTTGACACCACGCGCCAGGAACCGGTCCGCGAACGGCTTCAGTGCCGCGGGCGTGGCCGTGAAAGGCGGCATGAATGGCAGGGCCGTCAACGCCTCTGCCGCGACGATGTTCTGACCATAAAAATGCGCCGCCGATGCCGCCTCCGCGATGTCGGACGTATGGGCAGGGTCGGATGGGGCACCCGGCGGCATCTGCCAGAATTCGCCCATGGGAATATCGGTGAAGCGCTTGTTCAGCAGCCCATCGCCCGTAGTGGGCAGACGGGTACCCATCGCTTCCCCGTAGTAACCCAGACCCTTTTCATGAGCGAAATCGCGGATGGTGCGGAAATGCGCCTCGGCCAAAAGGTCAGCGATGGTCCTGCGGAAATCCCACAAGAACCGTTCACTGTCTGCCACCGACCCGACGATGCGACCCGTCAGCACTGGCAGCCAGGGCAGCAGATCATAGCCGCGACGTTGCCTGAACTCCACCGGAAGGGCCGGGGTCCAGTTGGCCTGCCCCGCCTCCCAACTGTCGGTCAGCAGGTTCTTCAGACCCTTGGCACCACGCAGATCGCCCAGCGCCTGATCGACCTGCGCGAAATAGCCCTCCAGATAGGCACGGACGGCGGCGCCATCCAGCTTGTCCACCTCCAGCCCCGTGCCTTCCGGGTCCGCCGGATGGTTCTGGGTACCGGTCAGGGAATAGCCCAGGCGCAGCACCTGCCAGCGGCCCGGCGGCGGGGTCCAGTCAAGCTTTCCGTCCGGCAGCAGCTTGGCCGTCAGATTAATCACCTGATCAGGCGGCGCTACAGCCTGATCTTGCGCTGTCCTTGTGTCGTAATCCCGCATCGTGTCATAGGCAGCCTTGGCCTGCCAATGATCCAGCATCGGTTCCGTTTCAAACCGGATTTCCGTCACAGCATGCACCGTCTGCGGCGGGATACCCGGCAGAGCCAGGGTCTGCGGCGGCAACGGGTCGAACCGGAACCGCCAGCGCTGGGCACGGGCAGCGGGCAGCGCCACCGTCCGCACGGGGGCCGACGCCGGGAAGGCCACCACCTGCTGTGGCGGAATTCGCACCAGTTCCCGGAATTCGCCCCCAGCATCGGCGATTTCCACCAGCCCGGATGGGGAAAGAGCGTTCAGCGGATCTTCAATCGCAGAAGCCAGGGTCAGTGCCGAAAGGCTGACCGGTTTGTCAAAGGCGTATTCCACCCAGGCCAGACCGCCATCGGCTGCCCTTTGCTCCAGATGCAGTACTTGCCTGTAACGGCCATCGGCCAACAGGGCGGCGTCGCCGCCGCTGCTGGTGACACGGGGCTTCAGCGCCGCCAGGGGCGTCACGCCGTCGGGCAGGCGGTAGGCCAGAACCGCAACATCGGCATAATGGCTGGACGGCGTGACATGGACGGGAGCCGGGCGCGGCCTGGATCCGCGCACCGGCGGCGGTGGCGGCAAGCGCAGTTCTGGAGGCATGGGCATGTCCTGGAACGGGCCGCTATTGCGCGGCGGCGATGCCAGGGCGCCCCGGAACGGTCTGCCGCCCTCCAGCACCGTCTCGCTCCAGACCAGCTTTTTCATACCTTGCTCAGGCCGGACCCAGGGGCCGCCGGTCTCGCTCCACCCGGCAGAGGCAGCCATGGTCATTTCCAGGCCCAAAGCGTCCGCCCGCTCCGCCGCGCGGCGAACCATGCCCCGCCATTCGGGGGAGAAGACGGTGACGGGACTATCTACCAGAAGCGGGGTTTCCAGATTGCCGGTAAACAACTGGAACCCGCCAATGCCGACACGGTTCATCCAGGCCAGGTCCTTGTCGATACCATCGGCACTGACATTGCCACCCAGCCAGTGCCACCAGACGCGCGGCTTGGCCGCCGAGGGCGGGGCCTCGAACCCGTCGCGCAGGGCATCGGCTGCGAGGGCGGAGGTGCCAGACAGCAGGCAGGCCGTCAGCAACACCGCCGCAAGCCCTTTCATTTTCCGACCATCATACAAGTGCACTCTCCCGATTGATCAGGCCACGCAGCGACCAGACGGTCACGCCACAGGCCAGTGCCGCCCCCAGCGGCAGTTTCAGCCAAAGGATATCTGCGAAAGACAGGCTTTCTGCTCCGCGCAGCAGCAGGGCCACAGATGGCACCAGAATCAGCACGGCCAGCAACGCAAGCATCAGGC
>JAEMSB010000001.1 GCA_016463045.1 Niveispirillum sp. | reverse complement strand
ATCTGGAAGTGGGCTGCGGGCACATAGCGCCGCATGCGGTTGGCCGTATCGTGGCTGGAGCAGCCGACGGCTACGGCCCCTTGCAATATCTGTTGTGTCAGGTCGCGCCAAGCGGTCACCGACCGGTCGATACCCAGCAGATCGCCATGTGTTGCGACACAGGTCTCACACATGGCCGTCTCCGGCTCCCCACAATAGTTCCAATCGCCATCCAGCAGGTTGATGCGGGGGCATATCCAGCCAAAATCATGGATATGGGCCCGGTAGGGGAACCAGCCGGCCAGCCGCGACAATAAATCGCCCGACAATTGTGCGGGATGATGCAGTTCAGCACCGGTCACGCCCAGGTGCCGCAGATCAGCCCGCAAAGCGTCCAGTTCCGTCCCGGCGTCATAAATCAGATTGGTCAGATGCGGCGCATCCGGGGCCTCCAGTCGCAGCGTCGGACGCCCGGCCTCCGGCTGCTCAGGGCGCAGGATCAGCACATCCTGTCCGCCATTGCCCCTATCCTCAACCAGCCGGTCGATAAAGCGATCCGTTCCCCCGCCCAACCGCGCACAGATGATCAGGGCCGGGCGCGGGGACCCTTGGCCCTCCAGCTGCGCCAAATCCAGCCGCCGGCGCGCCAGACGCAGGGGATCGGCAGCAATAAAGGCGTGGATATCAGCCTGATATCCTGGGTAGCGCTGTTCCAGGACGGCCAGGGCGGCATCGATCCGGGCCTGCTTGGCCGTGCTGAAGGAGGCGCTGCCCACATGGCCGACGAACAGATCCAGGGCCATACGGTGCATCCAGCCGGTGGCGGCGGCCCGTAAGCAGAAATCATTCTCTTCGCCATAGCCGGTGCCGAAGGCGTCGGCGTCGAACCAGCCGACCTGTGCCAGACAGTCCCGCCTTATATACATGCAGAAGCCGACCGCCGTCGGAATGTCCAGCGTCTGCCCGGCCAGATATTCGCCTGCCAGCCGGTTCAGCGCATCGATATCGACGCCCGCCAGGGCGGTTGGCGCATTGGCAGCCGGATAGGAACAGATGGTGGCATCGTTCGACCAGGGCGTGACGGTGCCGGTGTCCGCCGCCTGGTATGCGGCGGTCCGTAGCCGACCCAGCCAGCCGTCACTGACCACAGTATCTGCGTTCAGCAGCACGACATCGCGCCCCGGATGTCGGGCCATGCCGATATTGACCGACCGCACGAAGCCCAGATTGCCGGGATTGCGGATCAGGACAAGTTTTCCGGCGGCGGCCAGCCCATCCAGAAGCCTGCTGATCCGCTCGTCAGGGCTGGCATCATCAATGGCCACGACCCGCATGGCTGTTCCGGGGGATCGGGTCAGCAGGGCGTTGAAACAGGCCTTTGTCGCCTCAAGGTCGCCATAGACCGGCACCACAACATCGACAATGCCATCATCGGGGCCGGCGACCCTAGGAACCGTGACTGGTTCCCCCGTCAGTTCAAAGAACAGGCCAGGGCAAACGGCATCCGCGGGCGGATCAATGGCAAGGGCAGGCACATCCGCGACCTTGGTCGCCACAGCGCCCAGCGCGGGACCACCCGTGGGGCGAGGGGAGATGATATGCCGCGACAGCACCCGGTCCCCGTCCCGCAACAGCAGGGCGACAGGCCGGGACGGACAGGCAAGGTCCATCGCCTGCACCATCCAGCGGGCCTTATCACCGGGTTCGACAATGGCGGTCAGACGCGGGGCCGACAACCATGACGCATCAATCGGGCCCGATGCCAAGTCTACCCCGTTTGCCGATACGACCGGATCGACAATCCCGCGCAAGCCATCCGGGATCGGCAGCGCGACCAGCCGGGCCTGATCAGACGCCGCCATCCGGGATTGCACCAGCACTATTTGTCGCCAGCGCACGCTCAGTTCCCAGGTGCCGGGCGGTACCACGCAGTGGATGCACCGGCCCGTCACATAGGCCAAGGGTTGGCCAGCCGACAGCGCATGCTTAATCAGGGCCTGTGCTGCATCCGGATCGGTTTCAGCATGCCATAGCAAGGCCCGCATGATGTCGGCGGACAGGGGCGGGCCTTGCGCCGCCAACCCCTTTGCCGCCACGCCATGCAGTGGATCCAGACGCAACGCCTCTAACAGCAGGGCCATTGTTTGTTGACGGTCACCACGCAGATGCCAGGCCGTGGCCGCAACGGCCAGGTCATCGGGATGCACCGGTTCCAGCCGTGCCAGACGGATGGCCAGCAATATGGCCCGTTCATGATCCCGATCTGCCAGCGCCTTGAAAAACTGGGACCGCAACAAAAGCCGACCCGATAGCGCGGAAGCCGGATCGGGAGAGGGTTGAGAATCGTCAGTGCGGGGCTCAGCGCGGGACAATGGCAACCCGGACAGCGATCATCGGATCCTGTGCCTGCGGCGACCGGCAGGGTTCCCCATCGGTCCCCGTGATTTCGCCATGGCGCAGGAACCGCGCCGCATAGACGACACGGTGGCTGTTCGCCAGGGGGGACAGCAGCCGGAAGGCGATCCCGGCCAGCGGAGGTCCACCAGGGGTACCCAGACGGCCGGGTACGGGGGTCCAATGTCCATCAGAGGAGCTGGCACCGGGAACATGATATTGCAGAAGCTGGCCCACGGTCGGGGTCGCCTCCACCCGCAGCGCCTCGATCCAGAAAGGCTCGTCCGAGGCGGCCCATTCGCCGGCGTTGAAGGCCCGTTCGCCCAATTGCTGGATATGGACATGGATATTCAGCCCCACCGCCGGAACGGTGGAAACACGGTTCAGCCGCTTGATCTCCAGGTCCGGGCATTTCTGCAATTCCGACCCATAGAGATAATTGGTGATCAGCAGGGGGGAGGCACCGGCCGGGACGGTGATCACAGCCTCTTCCACACCGCTCAGCCAGACGACAGGGGCCAGTTCCCCCTTAGTCAGGAAGGCAGGCGCCAGGGTGCCCGGCTGCGGAATTGAGGAAATCTGCACGGCCGGAAAGCCGACACCATTCACGATGCGGAGCGGCTGTCCCGAAGGTTTTACGGAGGCCAGATAAAGCCCCTCGGGCAGGGGAAGAACCTGTGCCGATGACCGGAACCGGTCCGACCCTGAAGCACGGTCCTGAACCGGTGCCAGACTGTTTGTCATCGACATGTCCATCATGGCCTGGGCCTGATCAAAGAGAAGTGAACGTAACAAAAAGAAATGGCGGACAAAAGTCCGCCATCTCCATCATCCGATCATCAAGCGCACTTACTTGATGGTGAACCAGTTGACATTGATCCCCGTGACGCCGGCCAGCGTGATGGTCGAACCGTCCGGCATGGTGATGATGGTGTTGCCACCCGACACGGTTGCGTTGCTGATGATGCTGGTGAGATCAACGCCAGAGATGGCGAGGGCCAGCGTATCGGCAGCCGGGTTGAAGCCAGTGATGGCGTCGTTACCGTCACCTGTGCGATAGACGAACACATCCTTGCCAGCACCGGCGACCAAGCTGTCGTTGCCGACCTCACCGATGATAACGCCGCCGCCCGTGGCGGCCACGATGCTGTCGGCGCCCAAGCCACCGCCCAGGGTCGCCGTGCCCGTGCCGCCAATCAGCGTATCCGCACCGGCACCGCCGTTGGCGATGCCAATATCACCAATTTTGATTGAGTCACTGCCGCTGCCAGTAACGACCGTGTCATTACCGGTACCGGTGAAGATGGTTGTATTCACCGTTGACCGGCTGCCGTCAACGATCTGAGAACCGGCATTGCCGACGATCAGGCTGGTCGTGCCGCCCGTCGGAAGGACCATGCCCGTCACCGTGTTGGCATTGCCGGAGCCGGAGAAGATAACGGCACCCGCATTACTATCAACAATCAAATTGGTGAGGCTGTTACCGCTGCTTGAACCGCTTTTATCTGTATTGACAACAGCCACGCCACCGGCGGACGACGCGGAAACCGCCTGAGTGACAATGCTGGTAGCCTCGAAGGTACCAAGCAGGGTGGGTGTGGGGAGGGTGACGGTGTTGGCGCTCGTCGGGACGACTTCCGTGCTCGTGATAGAGGTCACGTTGGAGAAGGTCGTCTGCAGCAGATTGCTAAGCTGATTATTCTCTTCTGCGGTCGTGCCCACTGTCGCAATCGTTTGACCGCCAGATATCGTTGCCATCACCAACCCCCGTGCTTATCTCTTAAATCCGGCTACCCGGAACAGAACTTCAGGGCAGAGTGCCCAGCCATTTAGGATACAAACTCTTTCAAGTTGTAGCATTCTCGGCCTGAATGGGCAATGCGCTTAGCAGGCGCAGCACATATGTCGTATGGACTATGACCTTGACGGGCCATGGTAGAACCGGCGCTCAGGCTTGGGTTGCTGCGGCAACGATGGACAGCGCGGTTGCCACGGAGGCATCCTCAGCGAGGGATGGATCTCCCCAGGCAGTGAATAACAGCCCTGCCTCGCCATGCGCGCCAAGCAGAACAAGCCGAATCAGTGTCAACTTTCGGGCGTGGCTGATCGTCGCCGGTGCCTCATCCGCGCGCGGGGTGGTCCAGATCGACCAGAAGGCAGCGCGCACTGAAGCCGTATCCTCTGCCGCCTCGATCGCGGCGAAGGCGGGGGGGATGGAAGGCGGGATGCCCTCCTGAATGATGCGGCGCAGCAAGGTCAGTTCGTCCAGCGTCTCCGGTTCCTGGGGCAGCAGACCCTGCCACAGGATGTTGGGATGCCGTGTCGCCCGCAGATCGTCAATGACCGCCTGGCGCAACTGCCTTCTGAACGAGAGGGGCAACAGCAAACCGTCGTCGCCTCCCCGTTCGATCATTGTCAGCAGCGGTGCGGCATTGCCCCCGATGCCAATGGATGCCGCGAGATGCAGCCGGATGGCCGCCATGGACAGCAGCTCCGTCTCGCCATCCTCGATACCCTGGGGACGGATCGCACGCCGCAGCGAGGCCCCGACCAAGGCAGCCTGTCCCGCATAAAGGGCGGCAGCCCGTGCATCAGCCTCTGCATTATTGGCCAGGACGGCACGGAAATACAGCAGGCCCGTGATGTTTCCCGGCAGCAGGGCCAACCATCCCCGTCCATCAATCCCGGCATCCGGAACCTGTAACCCTTCCGGCTTTTCGATATCGATGCCGAAGCGCAGACGCATGGAAACCGCTATTTCTGCATAAAGCGCCAGGGCCTCATCATTACGCCCGGCATTTACCAGCTCCTTCAAAAGCCGGTACCGCAGGCCCGACAGCAGGGGCGCCACCATGTCCGATGTCGCGATGCGCCGGCGCAGATAGTCTATATAGCGTTCATCATCCAGATTGCGCAGCGGCGGCAGGGAGGTGTTGGCGGCCAGGGCGCGCAGGGTGGTGCCGTGCACCTCCACCCGTACATTGGCGAACCCTGCTTCATTCAGCGCCATCTCCAGCCCCTTGGCGCTGAACAGGGTCAGATGCAGGCCCGGACTGGCAATGGGGATCAGCATGCCCGGCGTCGTGCCGGGATTAAGGGCGGCGCCATTGGGGGTGGTCAGGGCGACGATACCCTTGTCCCCCACGGCATGACGCATGGCGGCCAGGAAGGGGGCCGGTTCGGGAATATGCTCGATCACCTCCGACGCATAGGCAACGTCGAACGGCTCTGTCAGGGGGGTGTCGGTGGTCCAGTAATCGCGGGTGATATCCAGGCCCAGATAGTCCCGGCCCAGCACGGCCATGCCCGACGGATCATAGCCCTTGGCGGTCCAGCCCAGCACGGTCTGGACATAATCGCTGGGAAAGCCGAAGCCACCCCCGATCTCCAGCATCCGGCCCTGGCCCGGTTCCATGAACCCCAGCGGTTCCAGCATGGAGCGCAGGCCTGCACCCTGTTCCATATAGTAATGGACGAAGGTGACGTCGGGGGCCTCGTCACCCCGGTAGTCGGCACCGGCGCGGTCGGTGGAGAAGCGGGAGGCGCAGTTCGGGCATTCCACGATCTGCCAATCTGCCCCGCCGGGCCCGACCTCGGGCAGCAGCAGGACCGGCGCATGCGGGCCGGCATCGGCGCAGACCGGGCAGGTTCCGGCGATGGCTTCGCTGGTCTTATCAGGCCAGATGAACTGCAAGGGTCTACTCCCGCTTCACATAAAGGCAGTCATAAATGGGATGGGCAGCATATGGGCATAGTCTGACGGTGCAAACCAATTGTGTCTTGTGGCCTCCCCTTATGTGCGCCACCTTGCGCGCCAGCGCCGGATGTGAATGGACACACATGTACAAGGTACTGTTTCTACACAACCAGTTCCCCGGGCAGTTCCTGCATTTGGCCCCGTATCTGGCCCGTCTGCCGGGGGTTCAGGTCGATGCGATGGCCAGCGATCCCGTGCGCGAGCTGGCGGGTGTGACCCTGCATCGCTATAGCGTGGATGTCTCTGCTGATAACCGCCCGCACCCCTATCTGATCAAGTCGGATCAGGCCATCTGGCGGGGCCAGGCTGTGCTGGCCGCCTGTGTGCGGCTGTCCCAAACCGGCTACAGGCCCAATCTGGTGATCGGCCATAATGGCTGGGGCGAGCTGCTTTATCTGAAGGATCTGTGGCCGGACGTACCCATCATCGGCTATTGCGAGTTTTATTATCACGGGGTCGGGGTGGATGTCGGGTTCGATCCGCCGGGGCCAGTCAATCTGGATATGCTGGCCCGGGTCCGCAGCCTGAATGCCCATCATCTGTTGGGTATGGCAGCCATTGACCGGGGGGTCAGCCCCACCCGCTGGCAGCACGACCTGCATCCGTCGTTCCTGCACCCCAAACTGTCTGTGATCCATGATGGGATTGATACGCAAACCGCCAGCCCCGGTCCCTCCCAGCCCCTGATCCTGCCGGATGGGCGGCGTCTGGAACCGGGCATGCCGCTGGTCACCTATATCGCCCGCGATCTGGAACCCTATCGCGGCTTTCCCATCATGATGCGGGCCGCCGTCCATCTGTTACGCAGCCGCCCCGATCTGCGGCTGGTGATTGCCGGCGGGGATGGGGTTTCTTACGGCACCCCCCCGCCGGATGGGGGCACCTGGCGGGCGAAGATGCTGGCCGAACTGGGTGATCAACTGCCGTTGGACCGCGTCCATTTCCTTGGCACCATCCCGCATGCGGATTTCATCAATCTGATGCGCCTGTCATCGGCCCATGTTTATCTGACCTATCCGTTCGTCCTCAGTTGGTCGATGCTGGAGGCCATGGCCTGCGGGGTCAGCCTTGTTGCGTCCGATACGGCCCCCGTCAGGGAAGTGGTGGAACAGGGCCGCAACGGCATCCTGGTCCCGTTCCATGACCCGGTTGCGGTCGCAGCGGGCCTGGGGATGGCGTTGGATATGCCGCCCGGTCAGCGTCAGGCGATGCGTCATAATGCCCGGCAGACCGTCATCGACCATTATGACTTTAACCGGGCGGTATTGCCGGCCTGGCTTACCATGCTGCAGCGGGAGTTCGGGCTTCCGTATGCTTCGCCGACAGGATAGATCAGAAGCTGGCCCTGCTGCCTGGAACCCTATCAATGACACCCTCTTCTGTATCGCCTCCTGTCTGGCCTCGGTTGCTCAACCAAGTGTTCGGCACCCCGCATCAGCAGGGTTGTCGGGCGGCTACCCGCGGAAAGCTGTCCAAGGCCGTGGCAATCTGGCACGAAGCGGCCCGGGCGGGCGATGCGGATTGCCAATTGGCGCTGGCGGAGGCCCTTTGGCACGGACAGGGCACGCTACCCGATCCGGCTGCGGCGTTGCGCTGGTATGAGCAGGCCGCCCTTGCGGGACGCCCCCTGGCACAGGCCCGGCTGGCGGCTGCTTATGCGATGGGCATACCGGAAACGAATTTACGGCAGGGCAAGCCTTCTACCGCCTTCGTCAAGGATAGAAGCAAAGCCCGCCATTGGGCGAAGATGGCAGCCGAACAGGGGTATGTGGACGCACAAGTTCTTCTGGCCTGGCTTTTGAGCCGTGAAGAGGATGAGGCGGCACGTGACGTGGTTGGGGCCATTGATTGGTATGGCCGAGCCCTGGATCAGGGCAGTACTGCCGCCATGATCGGGCTGGCAGGGCTGATCAGTGCTGGTGAAGTGCCCGGTCAGGGGCCGGAAGATGCCTTCGAGCTTTACCGGAAGGCGGCGGATCAAGGGAACAAGACGGCCTTCTACCATCTTGGTGTGTGTCTCCTGCAGGGAACCGGTGTTGTGGCGGACCCGAAGGAGGCGCAACGCTGGCTGCGTCGTGCGGCGGATGGCGGCATCACGGGCGCCATCCGCCTTCTGGGCCTGATCTATCTGCGTGGCCTGGGGGGAGAGCCTGTGGATATGGGGCAGGCCGAGACCTGGTTGCGCCGCGGTGCCGTCAAGGGCGACACGGAAAGCATGGTGCTGTTGGCCGATCTTCATGCCACCGGTAAGGCAGTGATCGCCAATCAAGCGGAAGCCATCCTCTGGTACGTGACCGCGTCCGATGCTGGGTATGCGCGGGCCACGACCGCCTTGGCCAAGGCGCACCAGACCGGTCAGGGCGTGCTGGTCGACCATGACCGGGCCATCACCTTGTTTGAGCAGGTGGCGGATGAGGACCCTGAAGCCCGATTCCAACTGGGCCTATGCCATCTGCTGGGCAAGGGTGTGCCCGTCAACCAGGCCTTGGCGGCGCAGCATCTGCTGAAGGCAGCCGAGCAGCGACATCCCGACGCCACCTACAATTACGGGGCCTTCCTCTATAACGGTATCGGTGTGCCACAGGACCGGTCGGCCGCGATGGTTTTCTATAATGCCGCTGCCGAGCTGGGCAGTGCGTCGGGCCAGTACCGCATGGCCCATGCCTATGCAGCGGGCCGGGAAGTGCCCGAAGACCCCGACCGCGCCATCACCCTGTTCACAGCCGCCGCAGAACAGGAACATCATATCGGGCAGGTCAATCTGGTTCGGATGCTGCTGAAGCATCGGCCTGACGACCGTGCAGCAGTCGAAAAGTGGCGTGAGCGCATGCAGGCGTCAGGTCATGCCAGAACACCGGAGACAGCGACTGTCCTGGCAGAGTTGAAATGGCGCCTGGATCGCGATGCGGAAGGGGCGCTGGCACTGCTCAGTGCCTTTGTTCCTGAAGGTGACCCGCTGGGGCAGTATGTCCGCGAAATGATCGCAAAGGATAGCCATTCCTTGTCCGCGGACGGGGGCACACAGGCCCCTAAAAGCCCATTGCCGGGTTCGCGCAAGTCCCGCCGAAACCCTCAACGGCCGTAAAAATCTCTGAACCAAGCCACGAACCGGGGTAAGCCATCGGCCAGGCTGATGGTGGGTTCATATCCCAGGTCGCGCCGGCTGCTGTCGATATCAGCGCAGGTACTGGTCACATCCCCAGGCTGCAAGGGGCGGTAGTTGATCTGTGCCTTCTGCCCCAGCGCCTGCTCGATGATGGCGATCATATCCGTCAGCTTTTCAGGGCGGTGATTGCCCAGATTGTAGACGACATGCGGAACCCCGTCCGTATCGGCCGGTGGGACCCGCCGGCTGGCCGCGCAGATGCCGGCGACGATATCGTCGATGAAGGTGAAGTCGCGCCACATCTGCCCATCATTGAACACGTCGATGGGACGGCCGGCCAGGATGGCGTCTGTGAAAAGATAAACCGCCATGTCCGGGCGCCCCCAGGGACCATAGACGGTGAAGAAACGCAGACCCACAGCCGGAATCTTAAACAGATGGCTGTAGGTATATGTCATCAGCTCATCCGCGCGCTTGGTTGCGGCATAAAGCGAGATAGGCCGGTTGACCGCATGGTCGACGGAGAACGGTGTTTCCTTGTTGGCGCCATAGACGGAGGATGAGCTGGCATAAACAAAATTGCGCAGGCCCGGAAGCGCACGGGCCAGTTCCAGCATCACCACCTGGCCTTGCAGGTTGGATTGCACATAGGCATAGGGATTGATCAGCGAATAGCGCACGCCCGCCTGTGCTGCCAGATGGATGATCTCCGTGATATCGGGATGCTGGCGGGTGATGAAATCGACAAGCCCGATATCGGCAATGTCACGGCGGTAGAAAACGAAGTTCGGACGAGCCTCCAGCCGCCGAAGCCTCGCTTCCTTCAGCGCAACATCATAATAGTCATTAACGATGTCGATGCCGATAACGGTTTCACCGGCGTCCAGGAGGGCCTGGGCGACGGAAAAGCCGATAAATCCCGCCACACCCGTCACTAACTTGACCATGTCCATATCCACTTATGCCAGCGGCAACTTCGATCAGGCCGACACCCGGCGCAACCGGTCCAGCAAACGCTGTGTCTCCACAAGCTGCAGGCGGCAGGTTCGCATTTCGTGTTCGATCACATCATGCAGGGAGGAGCCGGGTTTGTTGGTGAAACTGCCGGATCGGCCTTCGTTACGGCCAAACAGGACATAGTGGCAATAGCCATCAGGTACGACCCCGGCCAGGACGGCCTCGCGGACGTCGGGGTAAAGCTCCAGATAAGCCTCTTCGTCGAACTGGGGTTCGTGGGCCGTCTCCTTGAACATCTTATGAAAGGACAGAAGCTCCCGCAGGGAGACCGGCGCATCAACCGGCAGTGCCGTCAGGAGAGGCAGTATCGCCCGTTGCGCAAGCTGCCCGATCTCGCGTTCCAAGCGGATCGCCACCGGATCGAACCCATGAATCCCGCTGGCTGCCGCAAGCGTGGTGATCGCCTCGAACCAGGCATTCTCGTCATTGTCGACAAGGAGACCTGCGGGCAAGCTTCCCAGGACGTGCGCAGGCGACGCGGAATAGACACCAGGATGCCCACAGGCACCGAACAGTGCCATATCGGCATCGGTGCCAGCCATGGCATCCAGGGCGGCCAACCCCAGGGGGATCACACGTTCTCCACTCATGGCGAGACGCATGAGAGCCAAGCCATCGGCATCCGCCTGCTGCCGAACGTTGCCGACATGGGCGAAGAAGTCTGCATCGGGCTGCCCGAACCACAGGAGCGGGATCTTCAGATGCGACACGGCGCGGCTGATCGCGGAAAGAACAGGGCCCTTGGCCGCCCCGAGAGCGAGACCATCCCGCGCATTGATGACCAGAGCCGCCGCAGCACCATGGCGCGCGGACGGCTGCATCGGCAATTGTACGGTCGGCGGCACGGTCCAACTGCGTCCTACGCCAAGCCGCGAAGCCAAGGCGGAACATATCCCCGGATTAGGGGTACAGAACAGCCCGCCGGAAGCGATCAGCCTTGCCAACGGCGCCTTCAGGAAATCAAGGCTGTCGACATAAACCAGGGGCGACCGCACAGCCAGACGGACGGCTTCTACCATGGCCCACCGCGGATCACCGCAGACCAGCACCATGTCGGCATCGGATGGCATGCCACCCAGCCCATGATGGGAGAGAACCGGCGATCCATCATCAGCCTGTTCTTCGATCAGGCTGTAACCTGACAGGTCCCCACTGTCGACCAAGCTTGAAAGTAGCGGCAGCAGATGCGCGATATGATCGCGCCCCTTGGCGGCCCCCACCACGACAGTGACAGAGCGACCAGCTCCGGCTCTGCGGCCATTGACGCCTCGCATAGCTGGTGCCAACGCCGCCTGCAGGCCAGCGGCCCAATCATGGTCATGCAGCACGGGCACAAAACGTCCCGCATCCGTGGCCAGCGCCGTGACAATGGTTTCAGTGTCGCCAGCCCCCAGCCAGTTCATCAGCGGGATATGGTTGCGGGCGCAGATGGCGTGACGAAGAGCGGTCGCTAAGACCGGCTCGCCCAGCATAGGGAACGGATCAACGACAAGGGTGGCGGATGCCAGCATCGTGGTCAGGTCCGCAAGGGAGAGAATGGCCGTTACCTCGCCGCCGCAACCCGGCAGATAGGGTGGGGGGGGCTGGTCGGCACTGATGGCCATGTGCGCCAGCCGCACGGTTGCCCCGATAGCGAGCAGACGGTCAACAAGGCCATTGATGGCATCCTGCGCCTGGGTCAGCCGCGACAGATCCCCAAGGATCAGCACGTCCCGATGTTGCGGTACACGATGCACACGCAATGGGGCAGGACAGTCCGCCGGCAAATTGATGGCGCCGGCGCCGGTCGGCAGGACAAGGGGCATGAGGGCGCCATGCGACAGGTCAAGCGTCAGGCCCGCTGCATGACCTGTCCCCCGGAAGGCTTCGGCCACCCGGTCGGCTTCCTCGCGGTCCCGGATGGAAGCCAGATCGCCGACACGGAGGAGGTTGGGGAAAATGTAGGGTGGCAATGCCATATGTGCGGGTGACAGCCAGACGGCCGCATCATGTCGGCGCGAACGCAACGCCGGCACCTGATGTTCCAGCCCGGGCCCCGTCAGCAGGCTGGTCGTAACATCAAGACCGATGCCAGTGAGATATTCCAGAATCTGGCGCCCACGGCTGCCCATAACCGTGACACCGGTTCCGGCATCCAACGGGGGTTCGGAGGCGAAGACGTGGATACTGCGCATAGCCATTCCTTGTTTCACGGTAACGACGCGACAAGCCGATATCAGGAATATTGAGCCAGAAGTGAGGACCATGCCGCCAGATAGCGGTCATGATTGAACAGGTCCAATGCGGTCTGCCGTGCCTTCGTGCCAATGCGCGCGGCAGCAGCCCCGTTACGGCACAGGAAGGCAAGATATTCGGCCAGTTCTTCAGGTTGGTCCCCGATGAAACCATTGACGCCATGATGGATGAACAGCGACAGATCGTCACTTTCCAGGCCGACCGGTACCACGCCGCTCAACATTGCCTCACCCCGCGACCGCGGCATGGGGGAGCGTCGGCTGGTGTCCAGGTAGGCCGTGAACTCAGCAATCCGGGCCGCATAGGAACGGAAACGGGACCAAGCATAGTCGTTGGTACCCCGCGCCCACAGCCCCCCGTCTTCATTCGACGCCGTTTCCACGACAATGCCGGGTGGCAGATGCCGTAACACCTGCTCATGTTCGAAGGCACCACGATAATGCGGCCTTTCCCACATGGAGGCGCCAAGAGCCAGAACATCGCGGCGGCGTGTCGTCTGGCGGTACTCCTGGGGATCGAACCCATGCCATATGACGCGTGAGCGGTGGAAACCCCATTCCGCCTGGGCGGCATGGGCATTGACCACCACCTCCACATCATGGGCGCGCATCTTGTCGACCACGGCCTGCCGTTCCGCCTCCATCAGTTCGAACCGGGCAATGGGGCCACGAGCAACATTATACTGCCCGACAAAGGGAACGGTTCCGTGACAGATGGCGACCTTGGGCAACTTGATATTGTCCAGGAACCAGCGGAAGGACCGCCCCCAATCCAGAGGAAGGACACCGGCGCCCAGGGCCGGGTTCAGGCTATTCTCATCGAAATGCAGGATCGCAAGATCATAGCGCGACTCCTTGATGTCGGCCGCATCGATGAAATTGACGTTGGACCGAAGCGGCCGCTGATCGTAACTCCAGGCGTCGGTCATGCCAGGGCCGAGGCCGCGCACCAGCGTGAATTCATGCGGCAGCTTGTACAGCTCATACTGGTGGCCGCAATGCCAACGGTAGCTGAGAATGCGCAGCGGGCGGGCCGTATTCTGCGAGATGGCAGGCGCCGCAATGGCAGCGGCGAAACGCTGGCGCAGGCGGTGATAATCATGGGCGGCATCCTGACGGGCCCGGACGGCGCCGGCCATGATTTCCTTCGCCGTTGCGACCGCCCAGCGGCGTGCGACCAGCGGCAGATCGGGATGCTTGTCCATCAACAGGTTGAAGTTGCGCATCAGGCCACGCGACTTGGCAGCCTCGTCAATGCTGGACGGGTGCGACATGTGAACCGAGATGGCGGCGGTCGTGAATTTGACCCGCGCCCCGGCCTGATGCAGCCGGTATCCCAGGTCCACATCTTCCCACCCGAACCCCGAACCGGGGCGGGCACTGTAGCTGAGGTCAAGATCGAAAGGTCCGCTGCCACGATCGACCTGCCGCAGCAAAGTCGCCCGCACCGACATGTTGCGGGTGATGCAGTTGACGAAGCCGTCCAGTTGCGTGCGGTCCTGCATGGCCATTTCAGCCTTCAGCAACGCCGCATCACCTTGTAACTGTGCGATCAGTTGTTCGGGAGCTCGCCCGTGGGATTCGATGTTCAGCGGTCCGACAACGACATCCACGTCGGGATGGCTGAGCTCCAGCGCATGGGCGGCCAGGAAGTCGCCATTGAGCAGGCAATCGCAGTCGATCACGACATAAGCGTCGGCATGAACAGCCGCGATCCCGATATTGCGGGCTGCACAATTGCCTTGGTTGACCGTCTGCCGGATCAAGGTCACGGACAGGCGTGAGCGGCGGTGACGGGCTGCCCAGTTCTCCACCCTGCTGGCACCATCATCCGTGGATGCATCATCGACCAGCACCACACTGATGCGGCCCCCATAGGATTGGCTGTTCAGACAATCCAGGAACTGCTCAACCGTTGCCGCCTTCTGGTAAAGAACGGTGACGACGGCAATGTGGGGCAGCACCTGCCGCAGATGATCCTGTCGCAGACCGGGCAGGCCAGTCGCTGTCAATGGGCTATCCCCACAGGACAGCGTGCCGTTGGGCAGGGGGCGGGCGATCTGGTGGCAGCGGCGTGCAGTTTGCCGTAGGGCGGAGACGCGGTTGGATAGCGGGCTGTCGGCGATCAACCCATCCGATGGCAGCGATGCCACCTGGTCCTGTGTGTCCAAAAAGATGGTTGTGACCAGACTGGCATGCAGCAGCCCCATGACCTCATCATGAAGACGGGTGGGTGCCCCGGGCGCCGGCGACACATCCGCCAACAGCACGACATCCTTGCGCAGCAATTCGGCCAGCAGCCCGCCCCAGTCGCCTGTAAAGGTCAGGCAACGCAGATCAATACCGGGCAAGGCGCGGCGAACCATTTCCAGCAGCCGGGCCGGATAAGGATGGTCCTGCGGGACGACCAGGGCCACTGCCAGCCTTATGTCGGCGCCTACCGACGACAGGCTGGCCGACCGCTCAACATACCGGGGAAGCAGAGGGTCGATAGCTTCCAGCAGGATTTCCGGTCGCGGCCGGTGTTCCGGCAGAGCCGTGCGGTTGACCACCACGGCATTACAACTCGTCGCACTCGTGGTGGGCGAAGTCAGGAGCACCCGGTAGCGGGTGCCGGGCCGGAAGGTGAATCCTTCCAGATCGAACTCGGCATAGCGGGTTTCTGGAACCGGCAGGGGCCGGATGGCGCGCAGAGCCAGAAGCTCGCCATTCTCGTCAAACAGCTCCATCTGTAACGGCAAGGTGCCACGCCCTATACGCGGGGCGATGCCTACCTGCAGCTTTGCCAGACTTGCCGCTGGCGCCTCGAAGCTGAAACTGACTGTGGAGTGGCGGTGGGTGGGCAGAACCGCGCGGTCTTCGGGTAACGGAAAGAACTTCTCCGTCGATTGCCGGAATCGGGCCCCACTCTCGCACCATTCCAGGCCGAAAAGCGGTTCGCGGTGGTGTGCGGCGAGGCGCTCGACCTGTGCCACCGGCAAGCCCTGACCGATCAGGCTGCCCCAGACGCGTATATCGGCCGCCATCCCGCCGAGGATCCGCAGCGAAGCGCTGTAAAGGCCGGGTTCGCGCACACCGTTGGGGGGAATATTAAACTCGACGACCTGTACGCCGCCATCCGTGCTGGTTTGCGCCTGGCTGGACAGGACTGGGTATTCCACCATGTCCGGACCGGACAGATCGAAACGGCTCAGATCCAAGGACAGGTCAAAGCTGACACCAGGCGGCGTTTCCACCTGCAGCGAGAAACCGGTCACGCCTGTCACGCATTGTACGCTGAAACGCAGCCCTGCCGGCGAAAGCACGCGGAAGACAGGCATTGCCGCCGCTTCCCGACGTTCGCCGAAGCTATACAATACCTGGTGTTCCGCCGTAGGGCAGGTGATCTGATGCCATGGAACAAACACGGTCTGTTCGCTGTGCGGGGATCGATTTCCCATTTGAACATCGCTCATGACAGACCGAATCCCACGAATCAACGATTAGACAAAGCTTTGGATGCTGCATTCGGGGCCGCCCGCCCGAGGGGGGCTGGCTTCGAGGCCCCCTGTACCGGCAGCATATTCCCTTTCGGCGGCAGCCCCAGGGCTGACAGGGTGTTACGGACCAGATTTCCCACAGTGAAGCGCTCATGTACTTCGCGTTGGGCACGGCTGGCCAGCGTCAGACGCTTTGAACTGTCGGCCAGCAATTCGATGCAGGATTTGGTAAGGGCATCGATATCGCCGATTGCATGCATGTAGGGCAGCAGGCAGGGCGCCAGCGCCGACCGCGTGCCACCAGCATTGGTGCAGACGACCGCAGTACCTTGCCACTGGGCTTCCATGATGACGTTCGGCAACCCTTCTGCCTTGGCCGTGTGTAACAACAGGTCGGCTGCGCCAAGCAGAACATGCACGTCATTGCAGCGGCCCAGCAACTGGATTGCATCCTCAATCCCATGCATCTGGATGCGGGCAGTCATAGCCCCTTCCAGGGGACCGATCCCAGCCACCACCGCCTTGAGCTGGGGAAAACGCTGCCGCAGCCGGGCAATGACATCGACAAACAGCAATGGTTCCTTTTCCTGGGCCAACCGGAAGACACCGGCAATCAAGGGGGAGGAGGAACCAACCCCCAGCCGCAGCCGCGTCTCTACCCGCTGTACCAAGGTCGGCGGCGGCAAATCATCGACGGCAATACCATTGACGATAACCTTCACCTGCTTGGTCGGGATGCCCAGCCAACACGCGTAGGATTCGGCACCAGCCTCGGCATTGGCTGTCAGCACCACGCGGTCACTGGAAATCAGCCATTGATAGATTTCTCTGAACCAGGGGCGGTGCAGGTTGGGGAAGAAGGTCGGATTGACATTGCGGCCACTGAGCAGGATATGCGGCACCCCTGCCAGCAGTGCCGCCAAACCGCCAACGATATTGATCATGTCGAGATAACAGACCACAGCGATGGGGCGGCTGACCTGCAGGCGCATGGTTGCCTCCAGCACCCCGACCCTGATCTCCTCCGGCAAGCGTCGCAAGATGCTGGACGCTGCCGCCAAAGTCGGGCTGAGAGGGCCCTGCGGCAACTGAACCGACTTGCCATCCCCCAGACTGTCGATTGGAATATCGGCACCGGACAGTAGATTATCCGCGTAATGGCGGCCTTCATCCGACAAGGGTGCAATGGTCAGCAACTCAGGCGCATAGCCCGCTGCCTTCATTCCCCGCGCCAGATTGCAGATCTGCCGTTCAGCGCCCCCCGGACCCAGATAGCCGATCATCAATGTGACCCGGCGCTGGTCTGCATCGGGCACATAGGTTTGCGTACCATGCTGTTCGCGCCAAGCGGCGAAGCTACGGCCGGCATGGCGAAGCTGGGGCGGGGGCGGTTTGCTGCCATCCCCTTCCTTCAACAGGGCGAGATCAAGGTCCGCCTGGGCCGTACTAAGTTTGAGCCCGACCATACGGGCCAGACGCCGTTCCATATTGTCCGGACGGGCCCCGATCTCCAGAAAGGCATACCGGCGTCCATTGGTGTTGGGGCTCGTATTGTCGGAACAGGAGAAGAAAACCTCATGTCGCCAATGGGAATAGAGGCCCCGCCCCAGACTACGGATCATCCCGTGATTTGAGTGGGCGACCCCCAGGGGCCGTTTATCCTCAAACAATACCAAGCGCGACCGGCCGCCATCGTCGCAATCATCACCCAGCCCGGCGATATCTTGGCACAAAACACGGTAACAATATCCGCTTTCAAAATAGAAAGTGCCGGCTGTACCGAGGCTGGTGCCCCGCGTGTCCAGCATCTGCTCGCAATAGGCAAGCAATGCCTGCTGAACGCGGGCCTGCCGTGCCGCGCGAGTGGGGTTGCAGGGAACATCGACCAGCGAGTTGGCGCCAAGAGCGCTGAAAACCGTGTAACCGAACTGCGTGAGATAATTTACGGCCGTCGCCGGAATGGTCGCCGGGCGCGCCAGGAAGACCAGCTCTGGATGTGCCGCTCCAGAGACCAGGTGCTGAATGGCTTTCGCCTCTTCCCAGGCCTCATCTCGCATCCAGTCGAAAGGGACAATGTCGAAGCCTGTGGCGGGGGGCATCATGGCACCAGCGCCCATGCCACCAACCACACAGGTCGACAGGTTCGGCAAATCGGTCAGGAATGACAGATCATCGACGTTGCAGAACACCACAACCCCGGCCGGGGATTGACAGCCGGCAAGATCCAGATACAGAAAATCTCGAATGTTGAGCGTCAATTGGCAGGCACCGGCACGGGGTTGCGGGATGGGGAGAGAGCCTTTGCCGGCGGCGGAGAGCGCGCAGGATGGGTGCGCAACCAGCTTTCAAGAATGAACAAGAGCCAGATCTGATAGGCGCTATATGATTGTGTCTGATGGTCCATGAAGGCGGCGATGCGCTCTACCGGCAGCCAGTTCTGCAACTGGCCGTCTGCGGACAGACAAAGCTTACGGGTGCGGGCCAGCAGCTCATCCCGGCCCCAGAGTGACATGGGCAAGCCGAAACCGCGTTTTGGCCGGTCCAGCCAGGCACGGGGCACGAACTGCTCGGCAACACGCTTCAAGATCAGCTTGCCTTGACCACTGGCGTAGCATTCATCGGGATGAAGACGGGCCGCGAAGCGCGCCACCTCCATGCCCAGCAAGGGCGCCCGCACTTCCAGGCTGTTACGCATGCTCATCCGGTCGACCTTGGGCAGAACCGCCCCTGGCATATAGTGGGCTGCATCCATTTCCCGCAGACGGTGGAGCAGTGGCTTATCCGCCAGATTGACCGTGTCCCGCAGATGGCGAAGCAAAGCGGCATTACCGGTTGGCATCGGACCTAGCAGACGTTCCACGTCGCGGTCTTCGTAAACCAGAATGCGGTTGGAGAAATAGACATCGCCCGGCTGCCATGCCGGATCGCCTGCCTTCTCCTGTGCCTCGCGCAGGGTGGAGAAATAGCGGCCATAGCCTCCGAACAGCTCGTCACCGCCATCACCGGACAGGGCGACGGTGACATGTTCGCGCGCGAACTGTGTGAGAAGATAGGTGGGCAAGCAGGAACTATCGCCGTTCGGCTCGTCCATCATGGCACCGACCTGCTCGCCCAGGGCCAGCATGTCGGGCGCGATGATCTTGTCGCGATGGTCTGTACCCAGCATCCGGGCCATTTCCCGCGCATCCTCATGCTCGGACTCCGCTGTATTCTCGAAGCCGATGGAGAAAGTCATGAGGTTGCGGTTCAGGCGCTTTGTTGCGATGGCGGCAACCAGTGTGCTGTCGACTCCGCCGGACAAAAAAGCCCCAAGAGGCACATCGGAGATCAGCTTGCGCCGTACCGATCGGACAAGAATCTCCTCCAGCTCTTCGGCCAGATCATCAATGGAGCGGGGGGCAAGGCCAGTCGGTTCCGTTTCGAACGCAAAGTGGCGACCGACCACGATGCTGCCCGTCGGGGACACACGCAGATAGCAACCCGGCGGCAACCGGCGAACGGAACCATAAATGGACCGTGTACCGGGCACATATTGAAAGCTCAGATAGCCCGCGATGCTTTCATGATCGATGGTCGCATCAAAGCCAGGCAGAACAGTCAGTGCCTGCAGCTCTGAAGCGAAGGCAAACAGGCCATTACCTGTCCAGTAATAAAGCGGTTTTTCCCCGAAAGGGTCACGGGCGATGACAAGGCTGCGATCCTTGTGATCATACAGGGCGAACGCATACATCGCATCGATGCGCGACAGAAGATTAAGCCCTTCTGCCTGCAAACCCTGCAACAGGACCTCTGTATCCGACTGTGTGCGGAAAACATGCCCCTTGGCCTCAAGCTCCGCACGTACTTCCTGAAAACTGTAAAGTTCGCCGTTGAAGCAGATGGACAGGCGGCCATCTGCACTATGCATCGGCTGATGGCCGCCCGAGGAAGTGTCGATGATGCTGAGACGGCGATGGGAAAAGGCGCAATGGCCTGTTTTGTCAACCCAAACACCCCCGTCATCCGGGCCGCGATGGATCATCCGATCAGCCATTGCTCCAGCCAGTTGGGCCAACTGCTTGGGGCTCACCTTGTTACCAAAATTGATGATGCCGGCTATGCCACACATCCCCTAATTCCCCCGCATATGGCGTACCAACCGCCCTGAACGGTCAGTTCCCCGCTGCCTGCACTATCAATTCTGACCGGTCGCCGTCAGCAGGTCGAGTGCCGCCTTCAACTGACTGATGGTGATGGCCTGTGTACGCAGCAAAGCCAACATCGCGCTGCGGTCCTTGATATCCATCAGCACCGCATCCTGCTCCTGCAATGCCGGGAAAGTCGCCATCTCGTTGGCTGCCACCGGTTGGCGTGAGAGCAGTAAGAGGGAAATATCGGCCAACCGAGCCGCCAGACCATCACGCTGCACACGCAGACCAGAAGCCACCTGTTGCAGATAGGTGATGGCAGCCGGGTCATTGCCCATTGCGATGGCAAGCTCGGCACAGCCGGTCAGTACGGATGGATCGCCTGGATTTTCCGTCAACTGCGCCTCGAAAAGCTCCCTCGCCGTCACCAGGTTGCCCGCTAGCATGTGGGCACGCGCCATCTTGGCACGCACGGCGTTGGGGTTGCGGGCAACGGACACCGCCTGCGCATAGGCGTTAACCGCGAGGTCGAAACGCCCCCCAGCCGCCAAAAAATCCCCTTTTTGCTCCCAGTCGTCTGGCAATTGCAGCTCAGACCTCTCGGAGGCTTGCGTACTTCCAAAAGACATTTGCACGTGGCCTAGCATGCTACCGACACCTGAGTGAAGTTCAGCGGCGGAGTGCTGCGCCCCCAGCCGAACAGACATAAACTATAATTGATAACCAGATTGTGAATTAGCCCTATGTGACAGGGTCGATTCCGCCTGGCTACACTCTGCGGGGGAGCCGCTAATGTTGACTGACGTTTAACTTAAACGATATTATAACTACAATATGCAGAGGGCTAGACACAATGCGAAATTTTGAGGCAAATCCCTCCTTTTTGCCCGAAGCCGGTTCGATGGCGGGGTGGGCAGGTGGTGACGTGGAGATCGATGTCCAGGCTGGAGCGCCCGATGGCGGCTATGCCTGGCTTGTCTCATTGCCTCATCTTGAGATGTGGGGTGCCTCGCTTGATGCTCCGCTTTCAGGGTCCGTCTTACTTGAAAATGGCGTCGTGATCGGCCCAGGCAATCAGTCACACGATGACATCCGGAATGCCGGCGGTGGGCGTTTCAGCCATTGGGGCGGGCAATTATGGTTCTCCTCCTCCGATGGTACGGACCCGCGCACCAACGGTCGCACCTATGTGATCCGGCTCTCTGCGGGCAAAGCCAGTGGTGACGGCGCAAATACCGCGCAGTCTATAACCTTGTCCGGTCCCTATGTATTTGACCGCGGCTTCGCCTGGCGGGTTGACTTGAAGGGGCCCGTCGGCGGTCTGCCGATCGACCGTGCATCAATCCGGCTGCTTGAGAATGACAAGAGTGACGGTTTCATCCTGGCACCCCCGGAAGAGGTGCGTCGTCTGGGACGTGGCCGGGCATGGCTGGATGAGGATTGCACGCTCTGGTTCTCGACATCGGATAGTACCAATCCGAACATGAACCGGCGGCGCTATGTGCTGGAATTCGAGCTGGCGGCGCCGGTCATCGCGCTGCCAGAGCCGGAACAGAGCAAGCCGGAACGCCCGCCGGCACCCATTCTGGCCATGGATGTCCCCTATAAGCTTTCGCCGGCGTTCCAGGCGGATGGTGGCAAAGCCTGGGTTATGGACGTCCCCCAGTTCGAGCCATGGTCGGCGGCACCAGGCCGCAATGGTGTCTTTGCCCGTCTGACGGAAAATGGTCGTCCCCTCGGACCAGGCGACAGCCTGCATGACGATATTCGGTCCCAGGGCGGGGGGGCCTTCAGCCTGTGGCAGGGCCGGCTGTGGATTTCCACCTCGGATGGTACGGATCCCAACGATAATGGGCGCAGCTATGTCCTGACCTTCCCAGATCTGGAGAAGGAACGCATCCCCTACGACAAGCTGTCGTTCGAAAACGGTATCTATGTCGTCGATCTACCTCGACCCTTTTCATCCGAATCGGGCTTTGCCTGGCAGGCGCAGGTGCCGGCCCTTGCGCATCTCGCCAGCGGCGAGGGCCGGAAATCAGAACTGTTCCTGATCGAGGATGGCCGTTTCATGAATGGCGCGGAAGCGCTGCACAGTGCGATCCGTGAGCAGGGTGGGGGCCGCTTCAGCCATTGGGGTTCGTCCTTCTGGCTGTCCAGTTCGGATAATACCGATCCCAACCGCAATGGCCGGCGTTATCAGATTGGGTACCGGATACATAAGCAGATGTCCGATGGCGGTCTGATCTATCAGCCGGCTGGTCGGCCCTTCATGTATGTGAAGGATGGTCAGCGTTTTGAGCTGCCCCGCTATTGCAATATCGGTCTCACGAACAAGTGCAACCTTCGATGCGAGATCTGCGGCAGCCAAAAGTCGCTGGACAATGAGAAGATTTCGCGCCGGTTCATGGATATTGATGCCTTCCGCAAGGTCGCGGAAACCATCATGCCCTTCATGACCGAGGTGGAGTTGAGCAGCTATGGCGAGCCATCACTTCATCCGGATTTCGAGGAGGTGCTGGCCACGATCCGTGATCATGACTGTGTGTTGAAGCTCCAGACAAACGCAACCCTCCTGACCGACCGGGTTATCAACCTGTTGTCGGGCATGGTGGGGACGGTCTGGATGTCCATTGATGCCGTCGGGCCCCTGTTCGACAAGGTCCGCCTGCGCGGCCGCTGGGAACAGGTTGATCGCGGCGTGCGCGAACTGGCCCGCCGTCGAGACCCCTCGCGCCTCAAGCTCTGCGTGAACCCGACCGTCACCCGGCGCACCATGCCCGTCATGATCGAGGTTCTGGAATGGGCCTATGAGGTTGGGGTTGAGGCTGTCAATTTCCGTAAATACGACCCGATCATCGGTTCGTTCGAGGAGCAACCCTCGGCCGACGAACTGAAGCCTTGGATTGAAGCTCTGCACGAATGGGCGGAACGTCATCCCGACGGACCCGATATTCGTTTCGAACCGAATTGGGTCCGGCGTCAGTCAACCGTCAACCGCGAAACGGTTGACGCCAATCTCTACAAAATTCCACATGCGGCTCATCCCAACTACCCAATTCCCAGCCACAAGCACGGAGCCCATGCGGTCTATAGCTGCATGGCGCCGCTGCAATATGTGGAAATCGGCCTGGATGGCGAGGTTTACGCGTGCTGTCGTACCCAGCGGACAGTGCTGGGCTTTGCCACTGACACCGACGAATTCCTGAACACATGGCTGGGTGCCCGCTATCAGCGCCTGAGACAGTCACTGCGTCACGATGAGCTTAAGCCATTCGTACTGCCCGAATGCGCAGGTTGCGTGAAGAGCTATTACGAAGGTTAGGGGGCTCAATTCGTATGTACTATCAGGTCCCAATGTGAGCTGATTGACGAGGGCAAGTACAAAGGGATATGCCATTGTATGGTCCAGGTACCTCGCCCTCGTCATATATTTGCTTGCAGGCATTGGGGATTAGATGAAGTATTTCATAATAGAATCAAATAACATAAGGCACGACACAGGCCTTGGCTTTATCGTTGATAATGTTCGCGACATACCTTCTGACGATATAAAGGCGACTAAACGTAGCGGGTTGCTTCTGCTTGAGGACGGGCTTCCTCTCGGGCCGCCGCATAGTGGCCATCAGGATATCCGTGAAAATGGTGGCGGCCAATATTCACATTGGAAAGGCTATCTGCTTTTCAGCAGCAGCGACGGCAGTGACCCGCGCACGAACGGTCGTCGCTATAGCTATACAAGCTTGGAGCATGCCGACAAGGCAGCAACCCAGCTTTATGCGACATCAATCCACTACCTCATTGAAACACATAATTTTCCGCTCGTTCTGGACGATTTTGGAGACACAATTGACGCACAGGGCATCACGCGTCTGAGTGTTTTCCTGATGAGCCAGATACTGCGGCGGACCCTTTTCAATATTGAACTGGGCTCCAAGAGCAAGACATTCACCTTGGACAAGGAAGCCGCCAGCGTCAGCGGTTTCATAACCAGCAAATACAGGGCGGAGATTGCTATGCTTAGCATCCGCAATAAATCTGCCAGCCCGGCGACGATCACCGGCGTGCGCTCGCATCTGCATGACACACATTGGAGCTGTGAGGATTTGGTCGCCGCGATCAAGGCGACAGCAGGCGATGATCGTGCAAAGGCCTTTGCGCTTTGGCGGTATATCAGCATGTTCGGGGTACGGGGAACCGCCGATATTCACCCAAGCCAGCGCCGTGATCCCATGCTGTTTCTTTGGGTTTATGGTGGCGACTGCAATGATTTTGCCCATGTCTACTGCCAATTGGCTGAGCGCCTGGGGCTGAAATCAAGAATCATCAAATATGATGGTCACGCTGCTGTAGAGGTCTGGTTTGATGACCGTTGGAACCTATTGGACCCGAATCTTTCCTGTTTCTATCGCGATGAACACAATCAAAATCTATTTGATGCAGAATCTGTTGTGGATTCCGTTATAGACCGCACAAATTACGGCTATCCGTTTATGGAATCAAAGCAATACGAGGGCGGATACTATAAGTCAACGAAAGATAATTATAGTAGAATTATAAAATCAAAATCATACGTCACCCAAGATTCTGAAAAAACAGCGCACTCTCAGGTTTCGATACAATTGAAACCTGGCGATGAGATCGTCATTTTTGAAAAAATGCTAGGGACAAGTCCTATATTCTTTACAAGAGGGAATTCGATTGTAAGCCCTGGCAATCCGCTGCCCCGTCCTTATCGCTATACTCATACGGCTCATTTTACAGAATCCACTGTGGAATGGGTCGAGGCGAGCTGTGGTCTACCTGTTCTTGATGCGCGTGTTCGTCTCCACTTACGCGATGATGATACGTTGGGGATGGAGCCGCTGACTTTTATCATCGTCTTCGATGACGCGACAGAAATCCCGGTGGAGATATCAACCGTCCATTATATCAATCCGGTCACGATTGAATTTGACCTGGGGCATGTGCTGTCGCTTCGCGCCACACAGTCACCATCCTTGAAAATCAAGGTGGGGATTCCGGAAAAGCTGACAAGATCGGTGCTGTCGGCCCGGTTCATGCTGATCGGCTCTATCCAATCCACCATGCTGCCCTCGCTCAAGCCTGGGGTCTTTGCTTTTCAGCCGCATGGCACTTTCGACAAACTGGAAATGTCAATTAGTGGTGTTGATTTTATCAAGAGAACAGAGAAGGGGGGGAAATCTCAAACAAAGCTTCCCTACACACCCTTAGTGGTATCAACAAAGGTAGAAGATGTATTCATTGCCTTTGATTGGAATGGCGAAGAGAATGATTCTTTCCTTGTGGAAATATGCACTGACCCTAATTTTTATGAACCCATCTTGGCCGAGCACATAAATCTTGTCTCAGGATGCTCATATCGTGTGAGCCGGGATCTGTTTAAAGATCGTCCTGCCCTTCACTATCGCATCACCAAGCTGGATGGTGATGGCCCTGCCTGGGGAACGGTGGTCGGTCATATTGACCTGCCGCAGGCCGCGACGGCATCATCGGCAACGGATACGCCATAGGTGGGCTGTCGGAGAGCGTCCAAGACTGACCCGGTGAACCGGTTACTGACCTGTTCACCGGGTCAATCGAATGATTGCCGTCAGTCTACATTCCTGACGGCAAAGCCATGGCGCTACTTCTGAACAATGAAGGTCCCACCCAGCACCCTCAAATGATCGACCGGCGCGCTATGGAAGGTGCTGTCCGGTCTGCTTCGAAGACGAGCGAGGAAATCATTGAGATATCCCTCTTCTATCAGTGTTTCCGGGGTAAACTGCACATGCCTCAAGCCTGTATTGATGAGGATGTTCCGCATCGTTTCGGCTCTCATCCGATTGCCGCGTCCATATTTGTTGTCGCCGCAGGATTGATCATAAGCCTGTTGGCTCATGAGCAGAAACTCCAAGGGCCGATCAAAGCTGTCATGATCACGGTAATCGACACGGTGAATACCCTTGCCATTTGGCTTCATGGTTCTGACCATCGCCGCCATGGCTGACTTGACATCGAAGAGATGTTCAAAAGTCGCGTGGGAGACGGTCAAATCAATCTGACCATCCAACTCCACAGCAATAGACTCAAGGGATTGGCGGAATGTCCGTACCCGTTCGCGGTCCAGTTGTCCGGCTGCGACGGACCTGTGCAGCGGCGATGGGTCAAAGTCCCAGCCAGCCTTGCGCATCTCCACCTCAAGGCTGGCAGCCATCATGCTATGGATGTCGGGCTTCCAGTCTGGAAGAAAGGGGTCAACAACGGTCACTCTGGCGCCTAGACACGCCATGGCCAGGACACTGCCAAGAAACATGCCAGGGCCGACCTCCAGAACCTGCAAATCTCTGAAGCCCTTCATGCCGTCTGTCAGATATCGCGCATAGAACGCCACGATCTGCATGGCATACTGCGCTCTTTCCCGATAATGCTCTTCTGCCGATTCCCGCACTTCATAAGTGCGGCCATTCACATTGGGATCGCTGCCATCGCGTGCCGAAAAATAAAGCGTATGCCGCCAGTGCGAGTAGCGCCCGCCACCATGTAGACGTATGTCTCCATGCGAAGCGTGGGCTGGCCCTAGAAGCTGGTCATCTTCCCTTAACGTCAATGTGGAACGGCTGGTAAAGCCAACATCGTCGGTCAGACTAAACAAGGTAGGGTCGATTGCTACTCGCCAGCACTGCCCGGCATCATGGGTGAATGGGGGCTTCAGCACGATCGAAGCAGGCTTTTCGGTTGACGGTAATGACATCTGATCTGACCGGTGAATTGCTAATGCCTAATGGATGACACTTCAGGTGGGCAGGGGCAATCCCCAAATATCCCGGCAGAATACAGGTGGCCCTATCATGCCGAGCTGACCTTGTTGTAACCGGTAGACTAATGGCACGCAGGCCTGTAACAGGGTATGAAATTATTCTGTGCAGTTAACGGTGGGACACAATGGAAGTAAAGCTGACCGCTCCGTTTCGTCACCATGACGGCCACTGCTTTCAAAAGAATGTGTTCGACCTTGCCCTCTATGCGGACTCACCCGTCGGGAACCGATCAAACACGGTGCTGCTAGAAGATGGAAAGCCTTTGGGGCCGGCGCACGCCCTTCACCAAGACATCGCTCAGAAAGGCCGCGGCGCCTTCAGCCACTGGCAGCAGGGTCTCTGGTTCTCTACGAGCGATAATTCAAACCCAAATAATAATGGTCGAGAATACAGTATATTTATCGACGAATCGACCATAAAAGGGGATCATAAATCTGATTTGGTCGCCAATGCAGTCGCGCAGACCTTATCAGTGACAATTGGTTATTTAAGAGAATTTCGAACGCATTTTAGTATCAGCCATGATCATCAGCCAGAGGTTTTGGAGATCGGCGCAAGATATCTGGGTGTCGCCGCGATCCTTGCCTCGATGGGTGCCAAGGTCACTGTCGTCGAGCCCGAACCGATTGTTTGGCGCTCTGATTTCAGCGCTCAATTCTATGAGACCTTACGTGCGGAAGCGCCATGGCATGGCTTGACCTTGCCTGACCCCTCCATCATCGAAGCTATTCTGCACAGCGAAGGGGAGATAACCCCGAACATCACGGTGCTGCAAACAACAGGCGAGGAGATGGATGTTCATCGTTTCAAGAGCAAGTTTGACTTCATCTTCTCAAATTCTGTTCTGGAGCATATTTTCGATCCGCAGCGAGTGATGGAGAATTTAGCCTATTGTGCCAAACCCTGGTCCCATTCCCGCCATGGTGTCGATTACCGGGATCATCGGAATTTCGATGACCCTCTGGGATTTATGCTGCTGGACGATATTGAGTACCGGACCAAGCTGGTCAACAAGGACACAGCGCGTGGCAACAGGCTTCGGCCCTCCGAACTGGAATACTGGATCAATCGGTGCGGTTTCAGCGTGGCCGAACGGAAGGTCCGTGAATACAACATGGAAAGCTATATCAACCGGCATCGTGAATTGGTCCTGAATAGCGGCCTGAGCCGTCAGTATGCAAACTGCTCCGCGGTTGACCTGTATGAGAACTCTGTCCTATATACCCTGACGCGCCTTCCGGATTAATAGGAATTATATCTTGCAATTGAGTGCATTATCGTTGAAGCTGGCCTTGTAGATCCCAGGGCCATGTCCGCAGCAAGCGGGCATGGCCTTTTTTGTTGCGAGGCCGGAATGAACTCCTTTGTCCTTAAGCGGGATGCCTATGGCACCCCGACCCATCTTCCCAACATATCGCCCTGGCGGTTCGCACGCCCGCTCAATGCCAATGAGGCGGTGACGGTGACGGTGCCTTCCTGGGCCCAGACCATGACCATGGCGGCCACGGTCGATTTCTGGGTGCAGTATGGCGGTGCCGCAGCCGTTATCCCGACGGTGGCCATCATCGATGGCTCTGCCCCGGAACTGAATCCGATCGGGCGGCAGATCACCGGCGGCAGCACGCTGTCCGTCATATCGGCAGCGGCAGGGCATATCGCAATCTGCTTCTATGGATGAGGTGGACGATGACCGGATACTCCTATCCCCCTTCCAGGAGCCGGGATGCTGGCCCCCCATCAGGTCCGCTGCCTCTTCCCGACGGCACGGCGGCCATCCCAGCATTGACCTTCACGGCAGACACCGATACCGGCCTGTTCCGTCCGGGCGCGAACCAGATCGGCATGGCGGCCGGGGGGACAAGCCGCCTGACCGCCACCCCCCAGGGAGCCGTGATCGCCGGGACCTTGACGGTTGAAAGCAGCGGCACGCACCGGGTCAAGGCTGCGGGCCAACTTCCGGAGATCATGCTGGAACGGTATGCCGGCACGCTAGCCGCCCCAACGGCCACACAGGCCAATGACATATTGGGCCGGTTTGTGTTTGGCGGACATACCGGTGCTGGAGAAACCTTCAACCGGGCAGGGCTCTGGTGCCGGGCGGTGGAAACCTTCACGGCTTCGGCAAACGGCACGCAGTTCGAGATGTGGACGACACCGACAGGGTCGACCACCACGGCCCGCCGTCTGACGGTGGAGGCGACCGGCGCGGTCAATCTGGAAACCGGCCCACTCAAGATGGCTGGTGCCGAAGTGCTGAACAGCGCCCGACATCTGGTGCTGAGGGCCTATACGGTAGCCACGTTACCAACGGCCGCTGTGGCAGGCCAACTGGTCCATGTCAGCAACGGTTCCGCCAACCGGTATCTGGCCATTTCAGATGGCAGCCAATGGCGCTTCCAGGATGGCAGCGTCGTCAGTTGAACCCACAGGATCAGCAAGCATCCCGATCGATGGAGAGAAACATGCAGACACACAAACTGCCTTATGAATTCCTGGTCCGCTGGGGAACCGACGGTACCCTCTCTGGTGCCCATATTCAGTATCGTTACATCACGACCGGGCCGGACGGACTGCCCCTGGGCGAATTCATAAGCCCGCCCGAACCCGTTTCGGCGGAGGGCTACCCGCTGGAGACGATCCTGACCCCTGAACAGATCGCCGCCTTCAGGTCGCGGGTTTGATGAACGGGGGAGGAGTGCAGAGCCGGACCCTATCGGTCTGAACCATCTTCCTGCCCGGCTTAAATGCGTAGGTTTCGCCGGTTGTGCCTGATATGGTGTTGTTCTGTCTCCTCTTTCCCAGATGCCGAATGGTGGTCATGTCATCCTCCTTCGTCGCCGGCTCCGTTCTTCTTCCGGGTGCCAGCAATGCCGATCGGGCGCGGGCGGTTGTTACTGCTGCTGCTCATCGCGCCCAGTCCCAGAAATTGCCCGGTTTCGACTTTGAATTGCTGGATCATGGCTCCATTGCCGTCGCCCATCAGGGGGGCCGGCTGGAACGGGTGCAGGCAATCAGCACAGAGGCGAACGCCGGTGCTGTCGTCTATCGCTTTTCAAGCAACCCGGCAGAGGCGAAGGAGCGCGCCACCACGATCCTGCATCACTACCAGCAGGGGCGGGGACAGACGGAAATCGTGGATACGCTGCGGGCGGGCGAGCTGCTGCTACTCTGGGATCGGGAGAGTGAGTATACGCTCCTGGCCTATGCGCCAGGTTCACTCTGCCCCATCCATGTCCGTAGCAGCGATGGCACGCTGGCCTTTGCCAGTCAGCCCGAGTTGCTGTCCAAAACCGGCAGTGCCGCCCATGACTTGTCTGCCATGGGCCTGGTGCAATTCCTGTCGACCGGGTTTGTGCCGCCGGCTGGCCGGCTGAAGGGAAGCAATGACGGCACGGCCCCTCTGGAGCCTGGGACCATTCTTGTCCTGCGCAGGGGTGTTGCTTCTCATTGGCGGGCATCCCCTGTCCACAACCCTGCCAAGGTGGCGAATACCAACGGTCTGGCAGGGCTGTGCGCCGCTTTGCCCAACGCGGCCGACTATGGCAGCCTTCTGACTGGCGGCGGTTTGCATAGTGCCCTGCTGACTGCGGCAATGGTGCAATCCGGTGCCCGCCCGCAGTTGGTCTGCTTCGGACTGGGAGCCATCAACGAATATCCGCAAGCAGGAACCCTGGCAGACCGCCTGGGATTGCCCTTGAAGATTCTGGAGTTGGTACCCGACAATCTGTTCACGTCGGCCGTGCAGTTCGGCGCCAAGGGTGCCACAAGCCCGATCGACAATCTGGCGGCCACATTGCTGGCCGTATCGATCCATGCCGCAGGTGGCCGCGCCCGGACATGGATGACCGGTCTCGGGGGGCGCAGCCTCTGGGGAGAAGGCGTAAATGCCGATCTGATCGATCCCATGGCATTTTCAGGGCTGCTGCGCCACCCTGGCACGCGCTCTGCTCTTGCTTCTTTCCCTTATGGCAATCAGTCCCTGCATTGGGAACCCGGCACGGCTCTGCCGAAGGCTGATGACCACGCCGCGATCGGGTTAAGTGTTCTGCCGACGCTGGCACATATCCTGGGACTGGCGGACACAAGTCTCTCTGCCCCTTACTGCCAGCGTGAGCTGCTGGAACCCTGGGTCATGGCGTCGAAGCAGGCGGCAGCGGCGGCCAACCTGTCCTTGCGCGACTATCTGTCCCGGCTGCTACCAGTCGGCTTGAGCGAGCAGTACCGCCTATCCGTGCCAGGGCAGCCGCTCTTCACCCGCCGCACCCTGATGGCCGGTCGCAAAGATGAGATCATACAGGGGCTGACCTCTGCACGGCAGACGGACATGGCTGGCCATATTGATCTGGACGCGGCCATCACACTCGCCAACAGCTATTATGATGGCAACCATCAGCAGGAAACCCTGCTCTGGCGGCTATATCTGCTGGGGACATGGTACACGCGGAGCTGATTACAGCTCCGCGTTCCAGGCGCCAAAGTCCTGACCGGGATAGTAGGGGTCCTGGAAGTCCGGCCAGCGCTGGCGGAGCAGACCGGAATCCGGCTGCCCCGCCGCTGCCGGGACATAAAGGCATTCCGTACCCGGGTCGGCGATGATGCGATATCCGGCCATGATGGCACGGATGCCAGCATCCTGAACCGCATCACGCAGATCCAGGGTGGTGGCAAGTCCCCCGATGCGGTTCAACAGTTCACGCCGGATCAGCACACAGGGGTGGGATGGCACCGTCACATTGTGCGGCACCTGCATCACTGACAGGGGGCCTGGCGCTAGCCGATGCTCGCCCTGCAGGGGCTCCACCACACCATCCGCTGCCATAAATCCGCCACTGGCGATAATGGAGCCACGCTCGGACAGGAGTCGCGGCACCACAATGCCGACTTCGTTGCGGAACAACCAGGCTGACAGGCTGGTAAAGATGTCGGGGACTTGCGCCTCGATCCCTTCATCCATCAGAAGGACGCAGGTTTGCGAGATGTCGGCGACAAACCGATTGATAATGGTTGGCCATGCACTGCGCTCACCAACCAGCAATGTCGGTAATGTCGGCAGCATGTAAACTAGCTCCCGCCGTGCATCTGCTGACAGCGCTTCTTCGGTCAGGATACAGATCTGGATCAAGTGGCGCTGAGCCAATGAAAGAGACCGAATAACACTCGATAGCGCGTTCAGTACCGGATGGTAATCCTCGCCATACAGAGGGCGGGTACGGCCCGTACCGGTCAGCACCAAGCAATAGCCGGGCCCAGGTTCAGGCAGAACCGTGCTGATCCGCCAATTGCCGGGCGCAAAAGACTGTTCGACCTTGGCCGGGTGGCCGGCCACCGTCAATGCATCCATGAGCGCAAGCGCCTGACGCTCCAGCGCCAGCGGCTTCGCCGTTAGCCCGGCGGCCGTGGAACCAGCACTTTGCCGCCAATGGTAAAGTGGCTTGCGCAGGTGATGGAAACGGGCACCGGCCTGAGCGGCCCGCAGGGCCAGATCATAGTCCTGGGCACCGTCATAATCACCGCGCAAGCCGCCAAGCCGGGACAGCATTGTATCGCGATAAACCAGCATGTGGCCCAGATACATGTTGCTGAACAACAGGTCCGGGGACCAGTCAGGCTTTCGCGTGGCAACCGATGCCGGTTGACCATCCTCGGTGATCTTGTCCTCGTCACTGTAGATCACATCAATGTCGGGATGTGTCAGGATGGTTCGCGCCACCTCGTACAAGGCATCAGTAGTCAGGGTGTCGTCATGGTCCAGAAAGGCGATCCATTGACCAGCAACCATCTCAAGCGCCGCATTGGTCGCGGCGGATATGCCGCTATTCTCCGGCAGGCGACGGATGACAATCCGCGAATCTTCTTTGGCAAAAGCGGACAGGGCTTCCCAGATCACCGGATCATCAGAGGCATCGTCGACGATGCATAACTGCCAATGCGCGTATAATTGCCGCCGAACCGAGGTCACAGCCTGCTGGAGCAGGGGTAACGGCGTATTGTAGACGGGCATCACAACGCTGATCAGCGGTCGATCTGCAAAATCCCGAACAACTTCGGTGATCTCCAGCAAGTCGATGGTCCGCCGTGACAATGCTGGGGCTTGCACGCCCCCCCGGCGGCCTTCCTTCCAACCACACATGAGGTAATGGAAATATCCCGAAGGCAGGCGACCGGCAGCAACGCTGTCGGCAATATCTGCATTGGCCGCCAGATAGCGGACTTCCGAGTATCCCGGCAAACGCGGTCTTGTGCCCTCGATATCCTCCCGCCATCCGCACCGGCACCAATGGTCGCGAGCGTTGCTGAACGTGTCGGCGGAGAAGGTACCCGCAAGATCGGGGAAAGCCCTCAGATAGGGTTCCTCCGCAAAGTCAGCAGCATTGAAACCGTTCCAATCAGGTTCCGACTGGTATAGCGGACGGCTGAACCAGCGTGTCACATGGTAACGGTACTCATGATCGACCGCCAGCTTGCGCTCGAACCATGATCGCGGCTCCACCTGTAAATGCGGGCGTGTGAAGGCAGCCGCAGCATTGCGCCCCGATACAGGTCCTGGCAGACGTCCCTCCCGAGCACCATGCAAGGCATAATGCTGATAAGCGGAGAAGAACATGCCTTGCTTGATGGCAGCTGCGATGTCGGGATAGGTCTGGCGATACCAAGTCTCGTCGAACAAGGGAACAGGTGCGTACTGGCGTTGCACACCGACGCGCAGATAATGCTGGAATGTATTGTGCAGCCCAAACTTCACCAGTTCATCAGCGACGCTGGGATAGTTTATCAGGTACCAGTCATTGTTGATGGGCACATGCGGTGACAGGCCATCAGCCCGGCCCGTCTCCTGGAAATGCCTATATAGGAACTGAGCGTCACCATCGACATCATAGGCCGTCCTATACCATATCGGATCGATAAAAAGACCGTCAGAATAAACATAATGTCCCAACTGGGTACTCAACAACTTTCCAAGTCGCATTCTTGCCGCTACCTGTTGTCGTGGGTTCAGCCGTTATCTACCAAAGCTTTTCACCGCATAGAATTGACAGAACCAGCGCAAATTGACAACAGAAGGTTAATGGAGATAATTATTTGAGTTGGGCATTCCCTTATTTTCCCTTTTGCACCACTGCTTGCCAGGGCAAAAGGGGGTGGAGATGGCTCCGACACTGCTCTTCGCCATTTATAGACAGATGGGCAAGTTCGCCGTTGCACACCCTATGCACGGTCATGGTAGTGAACGGATCGCAGCTAGCTTGGCTGTCGCTGTATAATGAGTAGAGAGGATTTCCGATGCGCATCGCCGTCATCGGCACCGGCTATGTCGGTCTGGTCTCTG
>JAEMSB010000623.1:2000-2574 GCA_016463045.1 Niveispirillum sp. | reverse complement strand
GGCGGCGTGAACTGATCAGGACCAAGCTTAACGCCGAACAAAAACTGTCCGCTCACAGGGGACCAGCTCTGCGCTCCCGGTGTTTCTGGAGATGGATGATGGCAAAGCTCTCCAAGCGTTCCGTGGATGGTGCGGCGGCAGGTCCAACCCTGAAAGTCGTATGGGATGACGAGTTGCGGGGGTTCGGTGTCCGCATCCACCCGACGGGCCGCAAGGTCTACATCGTGAAGTGCCGGATCAACGGGCAACAGCGGTTCATCACGATTGGACAACACGGCCCTGTAACCGCCGATCATGCGCGGGCGCGGGCGTATGAAATTCTGTCCGAAGCAAAAAATGGGCGTGATCCGGCACAGGAACTCGATCAGGCGCGGAAGTCCCCGACCATGAAGGCGCTGGGAGAGCGGTTTCTGGAAGAGCATGTCGCCGTTCGCTGCAAGCCTTCGACACAGTATGAATATCGGCGGTCGGTGGAGCTGTTCATCAATCCCAAGATCGGCACTCGGCGGGTCACGGACATCCAACGCCGGGATATTGCAGAACTTCACCATTCGCTGCGGCACATCCCCTATCA
>JAEMSB010000623.1:0-1990 GCA_016463045.1 Niveispirillum sp. | reverse complement strand
GAGCCGGTATCCGTCATCGCTGCCATACGGTTGCTGATGCTCACTGGGTGCCGACTTGGCGAAATCATGACCTTGAAGTGGGCCTATATCACTGGCAGGCCAAGGCGTTCCGGCTGCCGGATTCCAAAACGGGGGCCAAAGTCGTTCTGTTTGGCGACGCTGTTGCCACCGTCCTGCGTGCCATCCCGAAGCTGCCGGATAATCCCTGGGTCATAACGGGCACAAAGGACGGAGCCAGGCTGACTGACCTGCAACCACCATGGCGGCGCATTCGCCGACGGGCGGGGCTGGACGATGTTAGAAATCACGATTTGCGGCACTCCTTTGCCAGCGGCGCCCTGTTCCTGGGCGAAGGGCTGCCGATGATCGGGAAACTGCTGGGCCATACTCAGGTGCAGACCACCGCCCGATATGCCCATCTGGCGCTTGATCCGGTCGGGAACGCGGCGGAAAAGGTGTCCAGCTTCATCGCCAAACAGGCTGCGATTCCCCAAGGCACCAAGTCGGAACGAGGGCGTCGGCTCAGGATTGCCAGTCGATGCGCAGTCACCAAATCCGAGTGGCGGGATCGTCGATGACACCTGGGCCTGCGTCGCCAAACACATTGCAGAAAAGATGCGGGAGGCCGCAGCCGCTCAGCGTCTTCGCCACCAAAGCCACAGGCCTGTCAGGCAAAGTCCGGCGGTCAACAATCCGGCCAACAGCACCAGCACCCGGCCCATCATGCCTAACCCCTTGCCTGAGTGTAGCGGATATTGCCAGGCGAAAAACAGATCGCCAGCCCCCTCCCCCCGGTCATGTCGGCGGCCCGCCATGCTGCCATCGACCATCGACACATAGACCCAGAGGCGTCCGTAGTCGTCCATATCGCGTTCGTCGAACAGGCGGACGCCATAGACGCCCAGGCGATGCAGCAGCACGACGCTGTCAGCCTGCCCGCCCGCCAACGCGACGGCCTGTTCCACGCTCACCTCAGGTTTGGAAACCGAATGGGATGGAAAATGCTCATGTAGACGTTCTGATACTGGAATAAGCAGCCGGGCCGCGTCCCGCGTCTGATCGTGCCAGATCAGGGTCAAAGAGGTGACGGCCAGTATCAGCGTGACCGGGAACAGCCACAAACCGCCGGCCCGATGCAGGTCGAACAACCATTTCAGGCTGAACCTGCGCCCAGCCACCGCGAAGGATGCCCGCCATTTGGCAAAGGCGGGGAATGAAAGTGCCGCAGCAATGACGTGATCAATGATCCAGAAAAGAGCCATCAGGCCCAGCACCCACGCAACGACCGGCCCCAACATCAGATCCATATGCAGGGCGTAGAGTGTGTCCATCAGATGCCGGCGGTCAAACGACAGGACCTCTGTCTGCCGCCAGCCCAGCACGGACCCGTCACGCGGATCCGCGAAAAGCTGTACAGCGACCGCCTCGCCGCCACCGATCTCCGCGGTGCCGATCATGGCGATAGCGTCACCTGCGCGGTTGGGGATATCCAGGAAGCGCGCGGTGAAGCCCGGCAAATGCTGTGACGCCGCCACCAATGCCTGGTCCAAGGCCGACGGACCATCGTGGAAGGACACTGTCCGCCAGTCCGGGTTAAGCCAGCGGTCCAGTTCGTCGTAGAAGGTGATTGCCGATCCGGTCAGTGCCAGCGGCAACAGCCAGAGGACAGCCAGCAGCCCAAACCAGCGATGCAGCCGCCGCGCCAGGGGACGCCATCGCCAGGACGACGCCCCCTTTTCTCCAGACGCCTTGCCCATCTCAGTAGCGGACGGCAACAGACAGCCGTATATCGCGGCCCGGTTCATAGACCCCAGCGACCCCTTCCCAACCCGCAATGGCATTGTAATCAGCCACACTGGCATGCGCCCGGTACAGCTTGTCGAACAGATTATAGACGCCGGCTGTCAGGGTCAGGCTGTCATCGGCCAGCGGCTGCCAGCGGGCGAACAGGTCGACCACCGTATAGCCGGGCTTGCTGACATATTGCGTT
>JAEMSB010000134.1 GCA_016463045.1 Niveispirillum sp. | reverse complement strand
GGGTGATGGTGAAGGTGGCGGTCGACGAACCAGCAGCGATCGTCACGGTACCGGTGACGCCGACAAAGTCGGTGGCCGTGGTAGCGGTCAGATTGCCACCATTGGTGTCACCCGTCACGTTGAACGTGAAGGAGGTCGCAGCGGTTACCGGCAGAGCGGCGGTGACCGTGAAGGTCAGGGCATTGCCTTCGGTCACGGTGATCGCGGCCGGATCGACGCTGAACGACTGAGCCAGCTGCGGGAAAGCGCGGCCTTCGCCGGCACCGTAGGTGTACCAGTGGGCGCGAGCAACGCTGTCGCTCAGGCCAGCCAGATCAGAGTTGGCAGCCTTATAAGCGGCCACGGAGAAGTTCACGGTCGCCTGGCGGCCTTCAGCGGCGCCGTACTCGTAGAAGTGACGGACGATCTGAGCGTCGGTCAGGCCGGCGTCGACCAGATCCTGATTGTTGGCCTTGTAGTAGTCCAGGTTGAAGACCTGGGTCGACAGGGCGATACGGCCCTCGGCGGCGCCATAGGCATAGAAGTGAGCGCGCAGAGCAGCGTCGGTGGTGATGCCAGCTTCAGCCAGATCCGGGTTGTTCGCCTTGTAAGCGTCAACATTGAACAGCGGAGTAGCGACACGACCCTCAGCAGCGCCAGCGCGGGTGAAGTGATCCAGACCAGAGGTGAACTTCGTCCCAGCAGCGTCCAGAACCTTACCAATCGCGTTCTTAACGTCCGGGTTCTGAGCCAGATAATAAGTCTCGTTGAAGACGAGACGCGAATTGAGAGCCATCGTAGGATTCTCCGTGAGTTGGCTATTAGGCAGCGCCTGACTGGTACAACTTACTCAGGTAGGAACAACACCGAGCCCAAAGGGCAAATCGCAACCGGAAACCCAGTTGCATATGGCAGTTGGAAGACCGTGCGGCCTCAGTGGTCGACCGCACACCGCGGAAACAACGACCATGTGTGAAAGTGAATTTGCTCGTTTGCTGAACCGTCCTGAACGTTTGCACCAGTTGCGCATTAGGTTCTTTATGCGAGGGAACAACGCCGCGCAAGAGGCAATTTGGCGAAAGCGATACGGCGGATTCCCAAAAGTTCAGCAACTCACTAACATGAGGTCGCTGTTGATTTGGCGCACTTGAAGACCGTCTCGCAAAGCATTGATTTAATTTAATAATTTTCATCGCCTTCCGAGTGTGCCATTTTCGCAACACGAGGCCAGCAAAATTTGCCGGTGTCCCATGAAAGCCGCCGCAGCGGCGGCGCGCCTGAGCACCCCCGCGCACCCGCACAAAAATGCTCAATGATTCGTAAAAATTGCTGCGACGCGGGACTGTGAGGCGCGTTGACGGCGACGCGGGCGGGGGGCTATCCCGGTTTGAGACCGATACAAGGGTGAAACATGGCCGTGCGGAAGCGTCCGATATGGATCGTCTTGCTGAACTGGAAGGGAGCAGACGACACGATCAGCTGCATCGACAGCCTGCTGCAGATGAATGAGACCGGGTGGAAGCTGGCCGTCTGTGACAACGCTTCCCCTGACGATTCCCTGCCCCGGCTGCGCACAGCCCTCCAGGAGCGGTTTGGAGAAGACTGGGCGGAAATCCCGGAGGACGGCGTTGACCAGTCCCCCCTGCCGGATGCGCGCGTTGTCCTGATCCGCAATGCGGGCAACCATGGCTATGCCGGCGGCAACAATGTCGGTCTGCGTCTGGCTCTGCGGGATTCGGGGATGAGCCATTGCTGGGTCCTTAACAATGACACGGAAGTTGCCGCCGACGCGCTGTCACAGGTCCTGGCCCATGCCGCAACACATCCGGACCAGGGGATCATCGGCTCCACCCTGGCCTATCACGACCGACCGGGGATCATGCAGGCGGCAGGTGGCGCACAATATAACCGCTGGACCGGGATGGTCCGCCTGATCGGGCATGAAAGGCCGGTCGCGGAAGCCGCCATGTTCGCGGGTACCAGGCTGGATTTCGTCGTGGGCGCGGCCATGCTGATCCGCCGGGCCTGGCTGGAACAGGTCGGGCTGATGGATGCCAGCTATTTCCTGTATCTGGAGGAGATCGACTATTGCCGTAAGGGCATTGGCCGCTTCTCCCTGGGTTTTGCACCGGCCAGCATCGTTTTTCATAAAGAGGGCGGTTCCACCGGCGGCAAGCGCGCCGCCATCAGCGAACTGGCGGACTTCTATAATATCCGCAACCGCCTGCGCGTGACGTGGCGGCACTTCCCCTATGCAATGCCGACCGTGATGGCCGGCCTGTTCATCACCATCGCCAATCGAATCCGCCGGAAGCAATGGGACCGGGTCGGCATGGTTCTGCGGATCATGGTCAGCTTCAATCGCATCGACTACAAGGATATCCGCTGAGTCTCCCCGCCACCCTCGCGTCTTGACGGGCGTCAGTGGGCATGAGAGAAGCCCTCGCCCACCCCCGGGCTTGCCTTATAGATAAAGACAGAGTCCGGGTACACCGGGCCGGCATCCGGCATGGTGGAAATAAAGCGGGGATTCTGCGTGGAACATAAAAGCATGAAGAAGAATTTCTTCTTCAACCTTGTTGGCATGGCCCTGCCGATCGTTTCCTCTTTGGTAACGGTCCCCATCTATATCCATCATATGGGGGTCGAGCGGTACGGCGTTCTCTCCGTTGTCTGGATCCTGCTTGGCTATCTGGGCTTTCTGGATTTCGGACTTTCCCGCGCGTCTGCCCATGCCCTGGCCCGTCTGGCCCACGCGCCCGCGGAGGAGCGGGGACGGGTCCTGATGTCCGCCCTTTATCTCAATGCCGGGCTGGGTCTGGTGGGGGGCGGTGTCATCTATCTGGGTGCTGGGATTCTGTTTAAGTCGGTTTTCGGCCTGCCGCCAGAAATCTGGGCAGAAGTGCAAACCAGCCTGCCCTGGATCGCCTCCATGCTGCCCCTGGCCCTGCTGACGGGTGTAGGTGTCGGTGCGCTGGAATCGCGGGAGCGATTCTTGGCGGCAAATCTGCTGCAAACATCGGCATTGGTCAGTGGACAGGTGCTGCCGGCGCTGGCGGCAATGTACGTCTCCCCTGCCCTGGATACCGTGCTGCCGACCGCCTTTGGTGTGCGCCTTGTCGCGCTGATCTTGCTGCTGGCGGTGCTCGCACGATGGGAAAAGTTACGCTTCTACCGCTATGACCGCCGGGCAGGCACGTCGCTGTTCCAGTATGGGGCCTGGGCCACTGTCACCAATGTCGTCAGCCCCATCCTGGCCTCTGTGGACCAGTTCTTCTTGGGCGCCAAGGCCGGGGCTGGGGCCGTCTCCTACTATGCCGTGCCGATGAATCTGGCGACCCGCATGCAGATCGTGGCCGCCGCCCTGTCACGGGCGGTCTTCCCCCGCTTTGCCCGGTATGAAGAAGAACAGGCCCGTGATCTGGCCGCCCGCGCTACAACCGCGCTGGCCTATCTGTTCGGGGCCTGCTGTGCGGCTGGCCTGTTCCTGATCGGGCCCTTCCTGAGCCTCTGGATCAGCCCGGATTTCGCACAGACGGCAGCACCGGTCGGCAGGGTCCTGATCCTGGGCGCCTGGATCAACGGGCTGGCCTTCATCGCCCTGTCCCTGCTGCAGGGCCGGGGGCGACCGGATCTGGCGGCCCGCATCCATCTGGTGGAGTTGCTGCCCTTTGTTCTGATCCTCTGGTTCCTGGTCGATCGGTTCGGCACCATCGGCGCCGCCTGGGCCTGGACCCTCCGGGTCACCGTGGATGCGCTGCTGCTGATGTGGTTTGGAGGGATTCGGCAACAGGCGATGGTAGCATTGCTGCCCGCCCTGGGTATGCTGGTCGGCTGCTTCGTGCTGATTGAGCAGGATATTGCGGGCAGCGGCTGGCAAGTGCTGTGGGAGGGTGCTCTTGCCTTCTCCCTGGTCGGCATGCTGGGATTGATCGTCGATCGGCATCTGCGTCTGCTGGTTCAGCAGGTTCTGTCGGGTTTCCGGCAAAGATACCTGTCATGAAAGGCGCGTTGGGCGGAGCCATGACATGAGCATATCGGTCGATATTCTGCTGGCCACCTATAACGGTGCCCGGTATCTGCCGGCGTTGCTGGCCTCGCTGGAGGCGCAGACCGAAGCGGGGTTCCGGGTGCTGATCTCCGATGATGGTTCATCGGACGGCACGCTGCCGCTCCTTCAGGAGTGGGCTGTCCGGCTGGGACGGGGCCGAGCCCAGATTCTGTCATTTCCGGATCGGGCTGGCGGCGCGCGTGGCAACTTCGCCCGCCTTCTGGCCGCAAGCGACGCTGCCTACGTACTGTTCGCGGATCAGGACGATGTCTGGCATCCGGAAAAGGTTGCGCAAACCCTGGCCGCCCTGAAGGCACTGGAAGCTGCCCATGGCCGGGAAGCGGCGTGCCTGGCTTTCTGTGACCTGCGCGTGGTGGAAGCCGACCTGACGGTGCGTCATCCCAGCCTCTGGGCATTCCAGGGGCTGGATACGGAGGCTGGGCTGCATCCCCGCCACCTGCTGATGGAGAATGTCGTCACGGGCTGCGCCATGGGGATCAACGCGGCTGCCCGCCGCATCGCCCTTCCTATCCCCGCCGCCGCCATCATGCATGATTGGTGGCTGGCCCTATGCTGCGTCTTCGCAGGGCATGTCACGGCGATTCCTCAAGCCCTGATCGATTATCGCCAGCATGGCGGCAACGATGTCGGCGCCAGCCGGTGGAGCCTGTATCAACGGCTGGTGGCCCGGCTGCGCCCCCGCCAGGGCGAGGATGGCTATCGGCAGTTCCTGAACCAGCGGCTGGATCAAGCGCGCGCTGTCCTGCAACAGATCGGCCCCGGCCTTGATGGGGACCAACGCACATTGCTGGAAAGCTTCGCCGGCTTGCGCAGCCGATCCTGGCTGTCCCGCCGCCTGACGGCCCTGAAATACAGATTCGGCCCCAGGGACCTGCGCAAGCGGGCCGGCTTCCTGCTGCGCCTGTAGACGATCAGTCCTGCCGTTCCTTCAGCAGAATGGAACGTGGCAGGATCAGCAGGGCAAAGAACAGCCAGAAGATCAAAGCCTGGGTCGGCTGATAGGTCAGGCCATTGGCGAAGGGCAGGTTGGCCACATAGCTGGCCATCACCACCACCATGCAGGTGAAGAACAGCCGCTGCTGGTGCAGCCCCATCCGGTGGCAATACCCGACCAGTGTCAGCAGGCGCACGGCGACCATGGCCAGGAAGGCCAGGAACACCAGCAGGTAAAACACCCCGCCCAGCGCCCAGAACTCCACCAGCTGGTTATGCGCCATGATGGACAGTTCATCGGGTTGCGGCACCAGGGCGGTGGAGGACATGCCGAATCCGCCACCCGTCAGATGGCCCGTCGGCCCCTCCACCCGGTCCAGGTTGAAGAAAACCTTGGCCGGATGCTGGAACAGACGCTCATGGAAGGAGGTGCCGACATCCACGTCGTCCACCAGCACCGCTTCCTGGCTGCTGACACCGAAGCTGGCAAGACTGACCAGCACACGACCGCGCACGGACGGGACCAGGATGGCGATGCAGATGACCCCGATGACCATCAGGGTGAAGCCGGCCATGGCCCGGAACGGGAACTTCTGAAACACGCGGAAGCGCGGGAGGAAGTTCAGGCCGACCAGGGTGACCACGGGAATGGCCAGATTGAAGATCGCCGCCTTGGACAGGCTGGCGATAGCGGCCACGACAATGGCCAGCCCCACCAGCATCTTCAACAGGCCGGGCCGCATCAGGATCAGGATGATGGCAAAGTAGAAGCCGGCGGAAATGCCAATGGCCGTCACATTGCCCAGGACGCTGGCATAGCGGTCGAAGCCGCCGCGCTTATAGTCCGACCCCAGCCATTTCATTTCCCCGAACATCATCTGCCAAGGCACAGACAGATTGCCGATGGCCATAAAGATGGCAACGCCGACCACCGCCGCCAGCAGTGTCTGGAAATCCCGGACATAGAGCAGGAAGGCCACCAGGATAGGGAAGGCAAACAGGAACCGCCCCAGACCGACCATCGCCCCCACCGGCGAGATATTGGTCAGCGACATGGTGAAGGACAGCAGCGCGAAAAACAGATAGGCCAACAGCAAGGCAGCACCGGCAATCCCGTCCGCCTCCAGCCGCAGGGGCCGGCGGAACAGGTCCACCGCCATGATCAGCAGCGCTCCCCCCAGCAGGGGCGCGTACAGCACCGGCGACAGCTTTGCCAGGCTGTTCAGGGCGACCGCCGCGCAGACGAAAATGATCTTCAGCGCATCCCAGTCGATACGGGACAGCACGCCACGGGAGGGAGACAGGACCATCGTCATCGCCCACCCCCGACAGGATCGGGACGCAGGACGGGGGCCGTGCGATCGCGGCCCCCAAGCCCCGACAGGAAGGCACCGATGCGGCGGCAACCCAGGGCACGGCCATCGCGGCCCCGCAGCAGCAGAAGGACGCTGCGCCCCAGGAACAACGCCGCCCGGAACAGGAAATAGGGGCGGTCATCCGACGTCGGATACCGCAGATACTGGCCCACCAGATAGCCCTGACCCAGGGCATAACGCCATTCCTTGGCCGCCAGATCGGGCCGTGGCAGACGCCGCACGGGCCGGCTTTGCAGATAGGGAATGCGGGTCAGGCCGAGACGGGTGACGATCCGGTGCAGCAGGCGGGCATCCTCTCCCGACTGATGCGCGGATGTGGTGCCGGGACCGATCGTTTCATCGAAACGAAGACCGGTCAGGGCATCGGCCCGGAACAGGCTGGACCAGATGAAGCCACGGAAAACCACGAATCCGGCCCGTACAGGGTGCAGTAGGTCACTGCCACCGGCAACCGTCTCGTTTGCGAAACAAACAGGCGCGCTGACCATCGGCGCGTCGTGCAAGGCCGTGACCGCCGCCGCCAGGAAAGCAGCGTCAGGCCGCACGGAGACATCGGTGAACATGACGGCATCCACAAGATCCAAGGCCACATCCAGGCCCCGGTTGCGGGCCGCCGATGCCCCGATACGGTCCAGCATCAGAAGCCGAAGACGCGGATCGTCGGGCAGAACCGGCGCCACACCACCGGCGGACTGCCAGCAGATGACGATCAATCCGGAGAGATGCGGCAACAGGGACAATTCCGTCAGCAGATTGCCGACGCAATCTACCAGAAGGTCCCCTTCCCCCTCCACCGCCGGCACGATGAAGCCGATGCGGGTTAAGGCCGACATCTGCGGCCCGCTGCTCATGGCGCCGCCGATGCCCGCGCGAGAAGCCGGGCAAAGCCGATGATCGCCAGGATGAACAGGCTGCCCAGCAGGGCGGCAATGAAGCTAATCACCACCGACAGCAGGGGCTGCGGGCTCACCGGCTCTACCGTCACGCTGATCGGGTCCAGCACCTGGAAGGAGAAGTATTCAGCACTCTCCGCCTTCACGATCTTGCTTTCATTCTCCGATATCCAGCGGATCATATATTCCTGAACACCCCGGCTCTGCTCGCCATTGAAGCGTTCGCGCAGGGCCGCATTTTCCTTCTCATAGACCGAGAGTTTCTGCTTGCGCAGGATCTCGTCCTGCTCGCGGATCACCTGTGACAGGAACAGCCGCGCAAAGGCCGGGTCGTAATGACGGAAGGACAGGCGGGTCGAGCGGCTGTCTGAATTCTTGGAGACATCCAGGCTGGACAGGACGAAGGCCCGCATCTCGAACGGGGTCGGCGCCTCAGCCGCCTTCATCCCGAAGACGAAGCGCAGGACCCGCCCCACCAGCGCCACCGGCGAGGAAGACGGCTTCCACCGCTTTTGTTCGGCATCCCAGCGGTCGATGAAGACGGTCTGCGCAATCTTCGGTTCGGTCAGCAGCCGTTCGGCCAGTTGGATCGACCCCATGGAGGCCAGGAAATTGGCAAAGTCTGGATTGGTAGTACCGCCGCCCATCAGAGCCTGGGCCAGGGACCCGCCCGTGGCAGCGCTCAACCCGTCCATCCGCGTGTCGGGGGGCAGCATTTCCAGGGAGGCCTGATACTGCTTGGTGGACAGCAGGAAGATGGAGACGGTCACCAGAAAAATGCCGACGAACAAGGTCAGCAGCAGCCTGGAACGGCGCCGGTAGAACCGGATAATGTCATAGATGGTGAAATCCATTTATCAAATCCTTGGCAGGTTGCTTTCAGGCCGCGCCATCAATCCATCAACAGGTTCCAGTTGCGCCGCAGAGCGGCACCATCGGCCGTATTCACCTGGCCGATCAGGGGCCGGCGGCTGCTCAGCGTCTGACCACCGTCACGCGTCAAGGGACGCCACAGCCAACCCAGGCTGCCACGGGTGGACTTCACATAGAGATTGTCCAGCGGGATGACGAAGTAAATGCCCTTGTCGAACCGTCCCTCGCCGAACTGCTTGGCGGAAACATTGGTGAAAGTGGCAAAGGCACCGACCGTGATGCCGCTGTCGAAGGTGCGCGAAAGCTCCAGCGTACCGCCCTCATCCCCCGCCAGATAGCGGCCCACCTTGACGCTGGCATCAACGCCCAGCGGTTCATAATGATAGTAGGCGGTCAGGTGACCGGTCACGACATCATAGGGGCGGAACTTGAACCACTGGTCATAGTCGCGCTGCTTGGCCCAGGCCACGTCCAGCCCGATGGCCCATTCCTTGCCGAACGGCTTGTACAGGACCTCGCTGCCCACGCCGCCGAACATTTCTTCCAGATAGCCGCCATAGACGCGGGCATAGGTGTCGGTCCCGATCTCCCGCGTGTAGTCGGCCTGAAGATAGGTCATCGCGGTCGTACCCTGTTGCAGGTACTCCTTGATGTCGGACCGGACACGCGGCAGCAGACTGTCAGACGGGATGCGCATCTTGTCGAAATTGTTCGACACATCAATGCCCAGTCCGCCGGCGACGTTCAGACCCGGTGCCAGGACCAGCGTGCCGTTCAGACGCACCCAGGCCTGATACAGGATGAAGCTTTCGGGACGGCCCAGGGTCTGGCGCAGGGCCGGACGGATGTTCCAACCGACGCCGGGATATTCCACATCTTCGGGATGGCTGGCCTCTTCGGCCTTGGCGGTGGGCCGTTCGATGCGGGTGCGCATCCAGGCTTCCTCAATGGAGCCGCCATAGGGAGAAAGGGCGCGTTCCAGATCGACCCGGAACATCGTGGCCGACAGCATCTCGATGCCATTGTCCACGAAGATGATCTCAATCTCCTGATATTCCGGCGGCAGGACTGCAGCCGCCGTGCGTGCTGCACGCCCGATAGCCTTCGGCACCTGCCGATAGCGACCATTGCCCAGGAACAGGGTGACCTTCGGGGCCTTGTAATCGACCGCTGACAGGAAGAAGCCCTGCTTCTGCAACTGGGCCGACAGTTCCTTGCGTACCGTCTCATCCGGTGCCTTGCCCGTGACAGGCGGGGCGGCATAGAGGGCGGG
>JAEMSB010000622.1 GCA_016463045.1 Niveispirillum sp. | reverse complement strand
GACGGGGCCTGTGTGGTCCTGGTTCCTGGATATTTTCGCGGTCGCCTGCCTGATCTTCTGCGTCACCGGGCTTTTCCTTCTGCATCTGCATGCGGGCAAGCGCCCCAGCACCTGGCCCCTGGTCGGGTTGGGGCTGGTGGCGCCCATGCTGCTGCTGATCCTTCTTATCCACTGATCTTTCAGGATTGAACCCATGCGCACGCTTCTGTCGCTCTCAATGACCGGTCTGGCCGTCACCCCCGCGCTTGCTGGGGAACTGGCGGTCACGGTGGAGATCCCCAAGCTGGAGGTGGCGGAATATCACCGCCCCTATGTCGCGGCCTGGATCGAAACGCCCGACCAGCAATTCGTCGCCAACCTGACCGTCCGCTATGACGTGAAGATGCGCGACAATGAGGGGACCAAGTGGCTGAAGGACATGCGCCAATGGTGGCGCCGGTCGGGCCGCGACCTGACCATGCCCGTCGATGGCGTGTCGGCCCCCACCCTGCCCGTGGGTGACAACCGATTGTCCTGGGACGGTGCCAAGGCACCCTTGAACGGATTGAAGCCCGGTTCTTATGCGCTGGTGGTCGAAGCCGCGCGCGAGGTGGGGGGGCGTGAGCTGATCCGTGTGCCGTTCGATTGGAATGGCAAGCCCGTGAAGGCCGAGGCCAAGGGCGAGACGGAGTTGGGCCGGGTCGCGGTCGAGGTCAAAGGTTAAGCCCCATTTTGTTAATCGATGGATCAAGGAGTTTTCCCATGAAGTCGCTGCTGACCCGCGCCACGCTGGCGCTGACGCTTGCCATCTCCATCGCCGGTCCGGCGGCGGCGCATCGGCAATGGATGCTGCCCTCGGCCACGGTCCTGTCGGGACAGGACCCGTGGATCACCGTGGATGCCGCTGTGTCCAATGACCTGTTCTATTTTGAACATGTGCCGCTGCGCCTGGATGGGCTGACCGTCACCAACCCGGATGGGTCGGTCGGTACCGCAGAGAACCAGGCGACGGGCAAGTATCGCAGCACGTTCGATGTCCATCTGACGCAGCCTGGTACCTATAAGGTGGCGCTGGCCAGCGGCGGCATCATGGCCAGTTGGGAAGAGAATGGGCAGCGCAAGCGCTGGCGCGGCACAGCAGAGACCTTTGCCAAGGAAGTGCCGGCCAATGCCGAGAAGTTGCAGGTAACAGAAGGGGCGCGGCGCCTGGAATTCTTCGCCACGTCGGGCAAGCCCACCGACACCGTGCTGAAGCCGACGGGCAAGGGTCTGGAACTGTCGCCCGTCACCCACCCGAACGACCTGTTCGCGGGTGAGAAGGCCAGCTTCAAGCTGCTGCTGGATGGCAAGCCGGCCCCGGAGGTGGAGGTCACGGTCATTCCCGGCGGCATCCGCTATCGCAACGACCTGGGCGAGATGAAGTTGAAGACCGACAAGGACGGTGCCTTCACCGTCACCTGGCCGACGCCGGGCATGTATTGGATGACCGCCCAGACTGAGGACAAGAAGACCACCGTGCCGCAGGCGAACAAGCGCTCGGCCAGCTATACGGCGACGTTCGAGGTGTTGGCGCAGTAAGGGGCTTTGAACGGCGCTTGTTGCCCTCACCCTCCCAAGCCTTCCGGCTTGGGAGGGTGAGGGAGCGACGGTGCCGGTTGGCCGATCCATGATGAAACCCAACACCCTGCGCCTGATCCTGCCCCATGACGCGCCGGAGGCCATGCTGCCGCCGGCGGATGCGCCCGTAGTGCGGCTGTCGGGGACGGCCATGGGCACCTATTGGTCGGTGGCCCTGATCGCGCCGAAGGGGCCGGCCCCGCTGGTCCTGCGGCAAGGGATCGTTGCCATCCTGGACCGGGTGGTGGCGGTGATGAGCCATTGGGACCGGGCCAGCGACCTGTGCCGGTATAATGACAGCCCGCGCGGCTGGGTGCCGGTTGATCCGTCGTTGTGCGCGGTGCTGTCGGCGGCGCGGCAGCTGTCGGCGGATAGCGGGGGTGCCTATGATCCGGCCATCGGTGGGTTGGTCGATGCCTGGGGCTTTGGTCCGCCGGGGCCGGTGGCGTGCCCGCCGCCCGACGAACGGATCGCGGACCTGCTGTCGGGGCCGCGCTGGGCCGATATCCGTATCGAGGACGGGCGGTTGTGGCAGCCGGGGGGCCTGCGCCTGGACCTTTCCTCCATCGCCAAGGGCCATGCCGTGGATGGCGTGGCGCGGTATCTGACGGAACAGGGCGTGGTCAGTTATCTGGTGGATATTGGCGGGGAATTGCGGGGCTGGGGCATCCGGCATGACGCGGCCCCCTGGTGGGTGGATGTAGACCGGGCCACAGGCCGCGATGGCAGGCCGGGTGGCATGCTGACGCGCATCGCCCTGCATGGTCTTTCCGTAGCGACCAGCGGGGACAGCAATCGGTTCATGACGGGGCCCGACGGAAGGCGCCTGTCGCATTCGCTGGACCCACGTACGGGGTGGCCGGTGCCCGATGATCTGGCCGCCGTTACGGTGCTGCATGAAGACTGCATGATGGCCGACGCGCTGGCCACCGCCCTGACCGTGCTGGGGCCGACGGAAGGCCCAGACTGGGCGGCGGCG
>JAEMSB010000133.1 GCA_016463045.1 Niveispirillum sp. | reverse complement strand
CCCGCCGCATCGCCCCCCTGCCCAGCCAGCCAGCGTAGCAGGCTTTTGCGCCAGGACAGATCCAGGATGTAGCCGCGATTGACCAGGGACGGGACGAACAGCACGGGCCTTCCCGTCTGTCCCACTTCCAGCAGCCGGGTGGCGCCTTCGCACCAGACGGTGGGGGCGTCGTCGATATCACGCTGATAGGGATGGTGGCGGTAACGTTCCAGGCCGGTCAGAAACCGGTCGAGTCGCCGCCGCATCTCCCGATCCACCGCCATGGCGAAGGGCGCGAAGACCTCTGTCGGCAGGGGTGCGTCAGGCGGGTTTGGCGGCTGGCTTGCGCTTTGCGCGAGGTTTTGGCGCAGGTCCCGGCGCAGGTTTTCCGCCGTCTGGCGAACCGTCGGGTGCCAATGCGGCCAGTTCGCGTTCAAGAGCGGCAACGCGGCCGGCGAGCTCAGCAACAGCGCCGTCCCCATCCCCAGATGCAGGCCCAGGGGACGCGGCCCCTGGCGCAGTGGCTTGGGTCCCGGCGGTTCGGGCCTTTTCCTGGCGTTCGTCATGGGTTTCCGCCCCCTTCGCCGCCGCCATGGGCCACAGCGATTTCATCATGTCCGCCCAGGGGTTCACGGCCGTGGCCGATCCCAGGGTCTGTTCCAACATGCCATTGATTGTCAGCGCCGTCTGGCCGAAGGCCGTCATGGTCCGTGCCATGCTGTCGGCCACGGTCGGATCGGCACAGACGGCGGCCCACTGGTCCTGCCACAGGTCCAGAAAACGCCGGGCCAGATCCTCCATCGCGGGTGGTTCGTCGCGTTCACTCACCATCGCATTCTCATCCAAGGGCGCGGGGCCGGACTGGTCCCCGCCTGCTGTTCAGCATAGATCATACCGGTATGGTCGCAGAACAATAGTTACGCTTTCAACGTTCGGCATTGCGGAAGGCTTGCGCTGCGACCGCGTAATGACGTACTCCTTGATATAACGGTTCGCAGCATTGTCCGGGGGAAGCGACGCCAAATGGCTGAAAAAGAAGACACCAAGCCCGCACCGGTCACCATCAAGAAGTACGCCAACCGCCGGCTGTACAACACGGCGACCAGCAGCTACGTGACCCTGGACCACCTTTGCCAGATGGTGAAGGACGGGACCGATTTCGTGGTCTATGACGCCAAGACCGGTGATGACATCACCCGCTCGGTGCTGACGCAGATCATCGTGGAAGAGGAATCGAAGGGGCAGAACCTGCTGCCCATCCCGTTCCTGCGCCAGTTGATCAGCTTCTATGGCGACAATATGCAGTGGCTTGTGCCGCGTTACCTGGAACACTCGATGAAGTCGTTCACGGGCAACCAGGACAAGATGAAAGATTATTTCCAGAACACGTTCGGGAGCATGTTCCCCTTCGGCGGGTTCGAGGAGATGAGCAAGCAGAACATCGCCCTTTTCGAACGCGCCATGCGCATGTTCAGCCCCTTCAACGCTGAAGGCGGCGGCGTCCCCACGACCGACGCCGCACCTGCGGCGGCACCAGAGGCCAAACCCCGGGCGGAGGATAAGTTCTCCGAGCTGCAAAAGCGCCTGGACGAGTTGCAGACGCAGATGGAAAGCCTGACCAAGCGCAAAGATTGAGGTCAGGATTTTGGGGGATTAGAGATTAAAAGGGGGCGTCCATCGGACGCCCCCTTGTTCGTTTTACACAGTTACCGGCCTGTCCCGTCCAGCCAGCCTCCGGATGAGGACATAGAAGACGGGCGTGAACAGCAGGCCGAAGAAGGTAACGCCCAGCATGCCGAAGAACACGGCCGTGCCCAGGCTCTGCCGCATCTCCGCCCCCGCCCCCGTCGCGATCATCAAGGGCACAACGCCCAGGATGAAGGCGAACGAGGTCATCAGGATGGGACGCAGACGCAGACGGCAGGCCTCGATCACCGCATCATAGCGGTTGCGGCCTTCGGCCTCCAGCTGCCGTGCGAACTCCACGATCAGGATGGCGTTCTTCGATGCCAGACCGACCAGCACGACAAAGCCGATCTGGGCCAGGATGTTGTTATCCATGCCCCGCATCATCAGCCCCGCCACCGCCGACAACAGGCACATGGGCACGATCAGCAGGATGGCAAACGGCAAGGACCAGCTTTCATACTGGGCCGCCAGCACCAGGAAGACGAAGAAGACACAGAGCGGGAAGATATAGAGGGCGGAATTGCCCGTATTCTTCTCCTGATAGGACAGGTCGGTCCATTCCGCCTTGAACCCCGGCGGCAGCGCCGTCGCCGCCGCCTGCTCCATCGCCTTGATGGCGGTGCCGGAACTGACGCCCGGCAGGTTGTTGCCCTGCAATTCCGCCGCCGGATACAGGTTGTAGCGCAGCACGCGATCCGGCCCCGTGACGAAGCGGAAATCGACAAAGGAACCCAGTTGCACCATCTGGCCCTTGTCGTTGCGCGTTTCCAGCCGCCCGATATTCTCCGGGTCCAGACGGAAGGGGCCATCGGCCTGCGCCGTCACCTGAAAGGTTCGTCCGAACAGGTTGGTATCATTGACATAAGCAGAGCCGAGATAGATGCCCAAAGTCTGAAACACCGATGTCATGGGCACGCCCAGCATCTGTGCCTTGACCCTGTCGACATCCAGATAGACCTGCGGTGCCCGCGCGCTGAACGGCGTGAAGACATTGATCAGGCCCGGCACCTGATTGCCCGCCATGGCCAAGGCCCAGGTCGCCTGTTCCAGGGCCGCCGGCCCGGCGCTGGCGAGGTCCTGCACGCGCAAGGTGAAGCCGCCGGATGTCCCCAGACCCCGGATGGGCGGCGGCGGCACCACAAAGATCAACGCCTCGGGAATGGCCATGGCCACCCGCTTTTGCAGGTTCTGCAACACGGCCACCGCCGTCTGACCCTTGGGCAAGCGCTCCTCAAACGGGTCGAGCGGCGTGAAGATGGCGCCGGCATTGGGCGCAATGGTGCGGGTGGCACCAGAGAAGCCCGCGAACTGCACCGAATGCGCGATGCCCGGCGTTTCGCGCGCAATCTGCGCCGCCTTCTGAAGCACCTTGGTGGTATTGGCCAGCGAGGTGCCTTCCGGCGTCTGGATGGCCATGATCAGATAGCCCTGATCCAGGGCCGGGATGAAGCCGCCAGGAATGCGGGTGAACAGAAAGCCCGTGGCGGCAATCAGCAGCACATAGACACCAACCACAAGGGGTGTCAGGTGCGTGATGCGTGCCACCAGCCGGCCATAGAAATCGGCCATCCGGTCGAACATCCGATTAAAGCCCGCAAAGAAGCGGTCGACCAACGCCGACACCGCCGCCAGCCGCGCCGTCGCCGCCTGATGCCCGTCCGTATGGGGCCGCAGCAGCAGGGCACACAGGGCCGGCGACAGGGTCAGGGAGTTGAAGGCGGAAATGATGGTGGCCGCCGCGATGGTCACCGCGAACTGCCGGTAAAACGCACCCTGGATGCCTTCGATGAAAGCCGTCGGGATAAAGACTGCCGAGAGGACCAGGGCGATGGAGACCAGGGCCCCTCCCACCTCATCCATCGTGATGCGCGCACTTTCGATGGGCGAATGGCCCAGCGCCAGATTGCGTTCCACATTCTCCACCACCACGATGGCATCATCGACCACGATGCCGACGGCCAGCACCAGCCCGAACAGGGTCAGGTTATTGACCGAATAGCCCAGCGCCGACATCACCGCGAAGGTGCCGATCAGCGATACCGGGATGGCCAGCACAGGGATGATGGCCGCCCGCCAGCGCTGCAGGAACAGCATCACCACCAGAACCACCAGCACCATGGCCTCGCCGATGGTCTTGATCAGTTCATGGATGCTCTCGGCAATGAAGCCGGTCGTGTCATAGACGATGCGGTATTCCAGGCCGGGCGGGAAATCCTTGGCCAGGGTCGCGACCGCTTCGCGCACCCGTGCCGCCGTTTCCAGGGCGTTGGAGCCGGGAAGTTGTGAAATGGCCAGCACCACCGCCGGCTTGCCATCCAGGAAGGAATTGGTGACATAGTCGCGGGCACCCAGTTCCACGCGCGCCACATCCTTCAACCGCACGATACGGCCATCCTCGCCATGCTTGACGATGATGCCCTCAAACTCCTGGGGTTCGGTCAGGCGGCCTTGAAGCGTGATGTTCAGCTGATAATCACGGGGATTATCCAGCGGCGGCTGCCCCAGGCCACCACCCGCCACCTGCACATTCTGCTGCTGGATGGCGGCCACCACCTCCCCCGCCGTCAGGTTCAAGGAAGCGATCTTCTGCGGGTCCAGCCAGACGCGCATGGAATAATCACGCGCACCGAACAGGTTGATATTGCCGATGCCGTCCAACCGGTTCAGCACATCACGCACCCGCAGCAGGGCGTAGTTGGAGATGTAGAGCTGGTCATAGGTGTTATCGGGCGACAGCAAATGCACAACCATCATCAGGTCGGGGCTGTCCTTGCGCGTCACCACACCGTTGCGGCGCACCTCCTCCGGCAGGCGCGGTTCCGCCACCGCGACACGGTTCTGAACCAGCACCTGCGCCTTATCCAGATCGGTACCCAGCTTGAAGGTGATGGTCAGGTTCATCTGACCGTCGCTTGTGGAGTTGGAGGACATGTACAGCATGCCCTCCACCCCGTTCACCTCCTGCTCGATCGGGGCGGCGACCGTGTTGGCCACCGTCTGGGCATTGGCACCAGGATAGCGGGCATTCACGGTGACCGTGGGCGGCACCACCTCCGGATACTGCGTGACCGGCAGGGTGAAATAGGCGATGGCGCCAACGGCGATCAGCAGGACCGACAGGACAACGGCAAAGACCGGGCGGTCGATGAAGAAACGACCGATCTTCATGGCGTGCCTCCCGCCGCGGCGGTGATGGGCTGTTCAACCGGGGTGACGGCGGCACCGGGCTTCACCCTTTGCAGGCCGCCCACCACCACCTTGTCGGTTTCCATCAGCCCGTCGCGGATGACGCGCAGCCCGTCGATCAGGGGGCCGGTGGTCACACCGCGATAGGTTGCCTTGTTATCCTTGTCCAGGACATAGACGAAGCGCCGGTTCTGATCGGTGCCAATGGCAGCATCGGGCAGCAGCAGCCCGTCATAGCTGGGCCGCCCCACCAGCCGCAGGCGGGCGAACATGCCGGGCGTCAGCACCATGTCGGGATTATCGAAAACCGCACGGGCCCGAATGGTGCCGGTGCCGTCATCGATCTGGTTATCGACGAAATCGATATGGCCCTTACGCGCAAAATCCTTCTCATCCGGCAGGGCCAAGATAACGGGGTTGGGATTGTCGCGGCTGCTGGCCCGTTCGCCGGACCGGGATTGCCGCGTGTAGCGCAGGTAGGAGGCCTGGTCGGCATCGAAATAGAAATGGATCGGGTCCAGCGAGACGATAGTGGTCAGCAGGGTCGATTGCGCCGACCCGCCGCTGACCAGATTGCCGACAGAGACGCGGTGGTTGGAGACGCGGCCCGTGACGGGCGCCTTCACCGCCGTGAATTCCAGGTCCAGCTCCGCCGCCCGTACCTGTGCCTGCGCCGCCAGCAACTGCGCCTGCGCATTCTGAAGCTGCTGGGATCGGGTATCCAATACCGCCTGCGACACCGCCTGGGTTTGCCGCAAGTCGCGGGCGCGGTCCAGTTCCCGCTGCGCCAGTTGCACCGAGGATTGCGCCTGCGCCACCCCGGCGCGCGCAATATCCGCCGCCGCCTGATAGGGGCGCGGATCAATCACGAATAACGGGTCGCCTTTGAAGACGATCTGCCCATCCTGGAAATTCACTGCCGTCAGATAGCCGCTGACACGGGCCCGGATCTCCACCTCCTCCACGGCGGCGAAGCGGCCCGTATATTCATCCCATTCCTGGACATTCTTCTTCACGGGCTGGGAGACGACGACCTGCGGTGCCGCCGATGGCGGCCCGCCCGCCTGCTGTCCACCCGGCCCGCACCCGGCCAGCGCAATCAATCCTGACAGTCCAGCCGCCAGCAAAACAGCGCGGCCGACATGGCGCCCACCCATGGAATCCTCCACCCCAACAAATCCGGTCAGCTTTCAGCATGACAAGGGTTTGCGGGGATGAATTCCATATTCTTGCTGTGACATTGCTGCGGACGCGAAGATCGCTTCAATGGTGATATCCGGGACGGCTGTGCGCCCCATCACAGACAGCGACAGGGTGCCATCAGGCCGGCCGTGTCACATGCCCCATCTTGCGGCCGGGACGCGCCTCCCCCTTGCCATAAAGATGCAGGCGGGCGCCGGGTTCGGCCAGCATGCCCTCCCACCCGTCAATATCATCGCCGATCAGGTTGGTCATGACGCACGGGGCCGTGACGCTAACCGCACCCAGCGGCAGACCGCAGATGGCGCGAACCAACTGTTCGAACTGGCTGGTTTCGGCGAAATCGATGGTCCAGTGGCCGGAATTATGGGGGCGCGGGGCCATTTCATTGACCAGGACACGGCCATCCCGCGTCACGAACATCTCCACCGCCAGCAGGCCGACCACATGCAGCTCGGCAGCCAGCAGTTCCGCCACGCGCACAGCCTCGGCGGCGATTTCAGGCGTGATGCCGGCGGGCACAATGGTGGTGTCCAGGATGCCCGACTTGTGCCGGTTCTCCACGGGCGGATAGGACAGGATGGTGCCATCCGCGCGGCGCGCCGTGACGACCGAAATCTCCCGCTCAAAATCTACGAACCCTTCCAGGATCGCCTCATCGCTGCCGATGGCGTCAAAGGCGCCGGACAGGTCATCGCCGGGGTTAAGGCGCAACTGCCCCTTGCCGTCATAGCCCATGCGGGTGGATTTCAGGATGGCAGGCAGGCCGATCTCCGCCACCGCCTGCTTCAACTCATCCAGGGTGCGGACGGCGCGGAAGGGCGCGGTGCCGATGCCCAGCTTGTTGGCGAAGCTCTTCTCTGCCACCCGGTCCTGCGCCACCGACAGGACGTTGGAACCGGGATGCACACCGACATGGCGGGCCAGGAAGTCCACGGCATAGGTGGGCACATTCTCCCATTCCAGCGTGATGACATCGACATCATCCGCAAAACGGGCCAGGGCGCGCAGGTCATGCCAGCCGGCCTGGGTGTGATAGGCCACGACCTGACCACAGGAACTGTCCATGCTTTCAGGCGCGAAGACATGCACGCGGTAGCCCAGGCGGGCGGCGGCCAGCGCCGTCATGCGGCCCAACTGGCCGGCACCCAGGATGCCGATGATGGAGCCGGGGGGGATCACGGTCATGGTCTTTGTTCCTTCAGGCAAGGCCAGTTGGATCAGACGGGTTCGTCAACAGGCACCAGGGCCACGGCATCCGTCGCCTTGGCACGCCACGCGGTCAGGGCGGCATCCAGGCGCGCATCCGACAGGGACAAGATGGAGGCGGCCATCAGGCCGGCATTGATGGCCCCAGCCTTGCCGATGGCCAGCGTGCCGACGGGCACGCCGCCCGGCATCTGCACGATGGACAGAAGGCTGTCCTGCCCCTTCAGCGCGTGGCTTTCCACCGGCACGCCCAGCACGGGCAGCGTGGTCATCGCCGCCGCCATGCCCGGCAGATGGGCCGCACCGCCGGCCCCGGCGATGATCACCTTGATCCCCCGCTCCTTGGCGGAGGTGGCGTAATCATAAAGCCGCTGCGGCGTACGGTGGGCCGACACGATCCGCGTTTCGAACGGCACGCCCAGGTCCGTCAGGACCGTGGCCGCATGCTTCATGGTGACCCAGTCGGACTGGCTGCCCATGATGATACCGACGGGCACGGGCGTGCCCTGGCTGTCGCGGGTGATTTCGAAGGTCACGGCTGCCGGCTCCCCTGTCGTTCCATGCGACGTTTCCGGAAAGCGCCGGATTATAGGCACCCGCCCCCATGACACAACAGCCGGGCACGCAGGGCGGCCCGGCATAAAATCGGGTATTGGTGGGGGAACAGGGCGGGATGGAACCGTGGTTCCCCTTGACCCGGCCTCAATCAACCCATAACCCCAGAGCGGCAATCAACAGGGTTCATGGGGCGGGTCATGGCGGTACGGCAGGCGGGTAAGGCGATGGTGATGACGGGCAGACAGCCGGCAGTGCCCGGGCGCGATTGCGGCCTGTGCCCGCGTCTGGCGGAATTCCGCGCCCGTAACCGCGCCGCCTTCCCCACCTATCACAATGCACCCGTGCCGGCCTTCGGCACGCTGGACGGACGGCTACTGATCGTGGGTCTGGCACCTGGCCTGCACGGGGCCAATCAGACGGGCCGACCCTTCACGGGCGATTATGCCGGTGATCTTCTGTATGACACGCTGATCCGGTTCGGCTTTGCCACCGGCACCTATGACAAGCGACCCGATGACGGGGTGCAACTGATCGACACCCGCCTGACCAATGCCGCCCGATGCGTTCCGCCGGAGAACAAGCCGACACCCGCGGAGATTGCCACCTGCCGGAATTTCCTGACAGACGAAATCGCCGCCATGGGCAACCTGCGCGCCATCGTGGCGCTGGGCACCGTCTCTCATGCTAGCACGCTGACGGCACTGGGCCGCCGTCCGGCACACTTCGCCTTCGGCCACGGCGCGCGCCATGACGTGCGGGACAAGGTTGTGCTTTTCGACAGTTATCACTGCTCCCGCTACAACACGAACACCGGGCGTCTGACCACCGAGATGTTCCAGGCGGTGTTTTCCGCTGTGCGGGAGCATATCGACCGGAACGGCTGACGCGCCATCCAGGAAACCAATTGAGAAACACCGGCCGCGTCATCGGTGCGTGATGGGCCGGATGGGATCGTCACGCCCCCAGGGCGGCGCCGACCACAAACCATGCATACATGGTGCCGAAGAAGCCGGTGATGGCCAGGAAATCACGAACGTAAGCAACGCGGTTCATGTGAGCCTCCTTCGTTTTCGTGAGGCCACAATGTCAGAACAAAATGTGAACATCAAGGGGTTTGTTCTCACTTCGTTCGCATTCCAGACCCCCTATCTCATGTCCGGAACGCATGCCTATCCTCCCGCATAGTTTGCCGGGCGAAGGGCCATTCCTGACCCTACGGTTAGTTGCCCAGGGTGTGGAACAGGGTCATGGTTCCTCCAAACGGGATTGGAAACAGCCATGTTCAAATTGTTGCAGCGATCACCCCCTATGCCGCCGCCAATACCGGCAACAAGTCGGCTTCGTGAATTTCAGGACTACTGGTCTGGAATTAGCGCAGAAGGGGTGATACCCGGGCGTCAACATATAAAGCCAGGTGATATCCCGCGTCTTCTCCCCTATATCCTGATCCTTGACTATACAAATGGTCAGTATCGCTGCCGCCTCGCAGGCACGGCAGTGGTGGAGGGGTTGGGCCAGGAACTGACAGGCCGCGTTCTGGATGATGAATTGCTGGGCTCCGCCTTTGCCGGCTGGTTCCGCCGG
>JAEMSB010000621.1:225-2578 GCA_016463045.1 Niveispirillum sp. | reverse complement strand
AGACAATCCAACGCCGTTCCCAAGGAAGCATCATGGCGACCCATCGTTCCAAGGTCCTGATCATCGGCGCCGGCCCGGCCGGCTATACCGCCGCCATCTATGCCGCCCGCGCCAGCCTGGAGCCGGTGCTGGTGCAGGGCATGACGCCGGGCGGACAGCTGACCATCACCAAGGACGTTGAAAACTATCCCGGCTTCGCCGACCCGGTTGAAGGCCCGTTCCTGATGGAGCAGATGCGGGCGCAGGCCGAACGTTACGGAACCAAAATGTTCTATGACATCATCACCGATGTCGATTTCACCAAGCGCCCGTTTGTGTGCAAGGCCGACAGCGGCGATGAATTCGTGGCCGACGCGGTGATCATCGCCACGGGCGCGCAGGCGCGCTGGCTGGGCATTCCGGGCGAAGAGCATTACCAGGGCGGCGGCGTCTCAGCCTGCGCCACCTGCGACGGGTTCTTCTTCCGGGGCAAGGAAGTGGCCGTGATCGGCGGTGGCAACACCGCCCTGGAAGAGGCGCTGTACCTGACCCACCACGCATCGAAGGTCACCCTGATCCATCGCCGGGACAGTTTCCGCGGTGAGCGCATCCTGCAGGAACGCGTGGCCGCCCATCCCAAGATCGAAGTGGTCTGGGACAGCGTGGTCGAGGAGATCCTGGGCAAGGGCGGCTCCAGCTTCACCGACCCGAAGCTGGTCACCGGTGTGCGCCTGCGCAATGTGAAGACCGAGGCCGTCACGGAACGTTCGCTTGACGGCGTGTTCGTGGCCATTGGCCATGACCCGGCCACCAGCGTGTTCAAGGGCAAGGTCCGCATGGATGACGAAGGCTATATCGTCACCGACCCGGACAGCACCCGCACCGACATCCCAGGCGTCTATGCCGCCGGCGACGTGAAGGACAAGGTGTTCCGTCAGGCCGTGACAGCGGCAGGCATGGGCTGCATGGCCGCCCTGGAAGTCGAAAAGTTCCTGGCCGGCCACTGATTCGACAGGCGCGACAGGGATTGTGTGAAAAGGCCAAGGGATGGGGGCGGATTCGCCGTTTCCATTTCCTGGCCTTTCTTCATTTTACCACTTTCGCAGGGGTATTCCGGCACCGTCCCTCGGCGAACTGTTGCAAGAACAATACGATAGCTAGCGGTAAATCGACATTTTGGTGACAAGCCCTAGCATTGGCGGCAGGGGCTGTATATCATCCATGCGTCGGGCGCATTCCCGTGTCCGACCAACAGACGGGGCGCCTGGAACGTCATCCGGCGTTCGGCAGTTGCGCCACTATCTAGGGACGGGTCCATGGACTGGGACAAGCTTCGCGTCTTTCACGCTGTGGCGGAGGCGGGCAGCTTCACGCATGCGGGGGAAACCCTGAACCTCAGCCAGTCGGCGGTCAGCCGGCAGATCAGCGCGCTGGAGGAAAGCCTCCATGTGCCGCTGTTCCATCGCCATGCGCGCGGGCTGATTCTGACGGAACAGGGTGAATTGCTCTACCGCACCGCGCGGGAGGTGTTTGCCAAGCTCTCGATGACGGAGGCCATGCTCTCCGAATCGAAGGAGCATCCGAAGGGCCCGTTGAAGGTCACCACCACCATCGCGCTCGGCTCCACTTGGCTGACGCCGCGGGTGAAGGATTTCCTGTCGCTCTATCCGGATGTGCAGCTGACGCTGCTGCTGGACGATAACGAGCTGGACCTGTCGATGCGCGAGGCGGATATCGCCATCCGCCTGTCGGCCCCGCGCCAGCCGGATCTGATCCAGCGTCATCTGATGACGGTGCGCGTGCACCTGTACGCTCACAAGTCCTACATCGAAAAGCGCGGCATGCCGCAGTCGGTGGCAGAACTGGACCAGCATGACCTGATCGCCTATCCGAACGAGGCGCGGGCACCGGTCACCAACATCAACTGGGCCCTGCATGTCGGCGACCCGCCGGGTGGCGAACGCCATACCGCGTTGCGCGTCAACAGCCTGTACGCCATGTTCCGCGCCGTTCAGTCCGGCCTGGGCATTGCGTCCCTGCCCGACTATGTCGTCGACAATCAGCCCGATATCGTCCGCATCCTGCCGGAAGTGAGCGGGCCGCGCATCGACGCCTATTTCGTCTACGCCGAAGAACTGCGCCATTCCAAGCGCATCGCCGTGTTCCGTGACTTCCTCGTGAAGAAGGTTGCTGAGACCTTCCCATCGAGCCATGCATCAAACGCATAACTCAGGCTTGGCTTCACCCCTGGTATAATCGGCCCGGATGCTTAAATCTTGGGCCATCGCTGCTGCGACGCAGCAGCGATGTTTCGCCCCGATTTACCCGGTCGGGGTTGGGTCCTTGACCCAGCGTCTCCCAGACGTGAAGCCTC
>JAEMSB010000621.1:0-215 GCA_016463045.1 Niveispirillum sp. | reverse complement strand
CAACTCGGCCGGAAACCTTTGGGTTTTCCGGCCGTTTTTTTATCTGCCCATCTCTTGATCAGCCCTACGCCCGAAATTCCGGCACAGGGCAGAACGCCTCAGCCCATCTCATTGGGCATTACACCCTGGGCGTCCCTTGGATTATGATGCCACCTGCGAATATCGGGGCACCTGATCATGGCGATCAACGGCATCAACAGTTCAGGCACCTATAC
>JAEMSB010000132.1 GCA_016463045.1 Niveispirillum sp. | reverse complement strand
GCGAGCGCCACCTTCGCGCCGACACCCTGCACGTCACGGTCAGCGACAGCGGCCTGGGCCTGGGTGCCGCCGGCACGGGCGGGCTTGGCACCGGGCTTTCCACCCTGCGCCAGCGTCTGGCACTCTGCTTTGGCCCCACCGCCACCCTGTCCCTGACCGAACGCGATGGCGGCGGCGTGGTGGCAACCCTGTCCTGGCCCGTGCGGGAGGTGGCGGCATGAACGGACCCACGGCCCTGGTCGCCGAAGATGAACCCCTGCTGCGCGACACCCTGATCCGGCAACTTTCCGCCGCCTGGCCCGCCCTGCGCGTGGTGGCAGAGGCGCGCAACGGGCGCCAGGCCGTGGAACTGTTCGAACGGCACCGGCCCGATATCTGCTTCCTGGACGTGCATATGCCCGGCCTGTCGGGGGTGGAGGCGGCGCAGGCCATCGGGCGGCGCGCCCATCTGGTATTCGTCACGGCCTTTGACCAGTACGCGGTAGCGGCCTTTGCCCAGGGTGCCCTGGATTATCTGGTAAAACCGGTGGAGGCGGCACGGCTGGCCGATACGGTGGGGCGCTTGCAGGAACGGCTGCGCGCGGCACAACCGGCAATCATGCCCGACGAATTGCTGGCAAGGCTGGCCGAACAGCTGCGCCCTGCCATCGCCGCCACCCCGCGCCTGACCTGGCTGCGCGCCTCGGTCGGCCCCGTGGTACGGCTGATCGCGGTGGAGGATGTGGACTTCCTGCTGGCCGGCGACAAATATACCCATGTCGGCTGGCGCGGCGATGGCGGCACGCCACAGGAAGCCATCATCCGCACCCCCATCAAGGAGTTGGCCGAACAGCTGGACCCCGACCGGTTCGCCCAGGTCCACCGAAGCGCCATCGTCAATCTGCGGTCCATCAGCCATGTGGTGCGCGGGGAGAATGAAACCGCGACCATCCACCTGAAATCCCGCCCCGACACCATCCCCGTCAGCCGCGCCTGGCTGCACCTGTTCCGACAGATGTGAGGGGGACTTCCGACGTCGGAAGTGGGGGGCGCGCAGCCACCCTGCCCTCAACCCGCCTTGGCCTGCGCAATCCAGGCGTCGATACGCTGTTCCAGCATGACCATGGGCAATGGCCCGTCATTCAGGATCAGGGCGTGGAACTGCCGCACGTCGAACTTCGGACCGAGCGCCGCCTCGGCCTTCTGCCGCAGGTTCAGGATGGTCAGCTGCCCGATCTTGTAACCCAGTGCCTGACCCGGCCAGGCGATATACCGGTCGGTCTCGCTCTGAATGTTCTTTTCGGCGAGCGCGCTGTTGTCGCGCAGGCAGCTTGCCGCCTCTTCCCGGCCCATGCCCTTCCAATGGATGCCGACATCCATGACAAGGCGGCAGGCCCGCCACATCTCCATGGACAGTTTGCCGAAATGCTCATAGGGCGTCGTGTAGATGCCCATCTCCTCCACCAGCTTTTCGGTATAAAGCGCCCAGCCCTCGACATAGGCGGTCGTGTCCTCCTGCCGGCGGAATTGCGGCACGTCGGTCAGTTCCTGTGACAGGGCGATTTGCAGATGGTGACCGGGCACACCCTCATGCGCCACCAGGGCCGGCAGCTCATAGAGCGGGCGCATGGACAGGTGCGAGGTGTTGATCATCAACCCGCCGGCAATGCCCTGTTCCGGGCTGCCGGGGAAATAACGACCCGTCGTATAGCCTTCCTCAATCTCCGCCGGCACGGGCCGCACGCCATAGGGCAGGCGCGGCAGCAGGCTGAAATAGCCGGGAAGCTGATCGTCGATGCGCTTGGCGATGCGGGCCGACTTCTCCAGCAGCTCCTCGCGCGACTTGGCGTAGAATTGCGGGTCGGTGCGCAGGAAGGTCAGGAAGGCTTTGAAATCGCCCTGGAACCCCGTCTGCTTGATGATGCTGTCCATCTCCGCCCGGATGCGGGCGATTTCCGTCTGGCCCAGGGCATAGACCTGATCAGGGGTCATGGTGGTCGTGGTTTCCCGCTTTACGCGGTAGGCGTACCAGGCCTTGCCATTGGGCAGGTTGGACGCGCCGATCACAGGCTTGGATTTCGGCAGATACTCCTTCTCAAAGAAGCTGGCCAGCGCCTGTTCGGCGGGGCGCACCCGGTCGCGCAGAATATCCTGCCCGCGCTTCAGCAGCGCATCGCGATCGGCCTGGGGCACCGTCGGCGGCAGGCCTTTCAGCGGGGCCAGCAGCGGATGCCCGTCCAGCGGCATCTCCGCCAGGGTGCGCGTCATGGCAACCGCCCCTTCCGCGATCAGGCGCGGCTGGGTGAAACCGGTCTTCAGCCCCCGGCGCATATTGGCGGTTTCCGTGGCATAGAAATCTGGCAGCGATGACAGCCGCACCAGATAGGCCTCCGCCTCCGCCGCGTTCTTCAGGCGCATGGCGCCTGCCACATATCCCGGAACGGAGAAGAAGCCGCTGTCATTGTTGAAGGGCATGCGTTCCTCATCGAACGCCACGCCCTCCAGGTCCAGCGCCACCCGCCGCGACAGCAACGCGTAATTCAGCGCATCCTGCTCCGTCAGACCCGCCCCCGGAATGGCGGCCAGCCGGTCCCGAAACGACGCCAGCGCCTTGGCCCGGTCCGCCACCGCCTTGGGGCTGTTATCGGGCCAGCGCTTGGCAGCATTCATATCCCCGCGCTGGCTGGCGCCGATCGGGTCATTAAGCTCTAGGTAGCGGTCATAATCGGCCAGAACGACACGCAAATCATCAACCGGTGCCGCCTGCACCGAACCGGTCAGCAGCAACAGGCCCAGACCGGCAGCAGCCAGCAGGCGGGGACGCAAAAGCGGTGTGCGCATGGATCGGGTCCTTGTTGTTGATTGTTAGAATATGGATGTCATGAAGGCCCGTCCTCATCCTGACGGGGCCGGGAGACGAAGCCAAGGACGAAGCCGAAGGGTCGGCCGATCTTTTCCAGCGTTTCCCGGGTCGGGTTGGCGGTGCCCTTTTCCAGGTTCAGAACCTGAATGCGGGTCAGGCCGAATTTCTCACCAAAGGCCGCCTGGGTCATGTCCAGCGCCTCCCGCATCTGACGGATGGCGTCGGGCAGGCGTAAGCCCCCCGCCGCGGCACGGGCCGCCAACGCCTCCCGCCGGGCCAGCTTCTCCTCACGCGTGAGCGGTGTGCGACGGGGCATGGGTCAACAGCTCCGTTCCAGGGCATCGGCCACCGCATCGCCCTGAAACGCCTGTGCGACCACCGGCGGCGGCACACCCAGGTCCCGGCCCAACCGCGTCAGGTCCCGCAGGAGGGGCAGTTTCGACAAAAGCACCTGCCGCACCCGATCCGCCGGCAATCCGTCAAACGCCACGGCATCGGCGATGCGGCCCCAGTCGGGATCAATCCCGCGTCCGTCCAGACAGCGCCAGCGCGTGCTGCGCCCCACACCCGCCGCCGACAGGCGCATAGGCGCGAAATCATAAAGCGGCGACAGGCGGACACCACCCGTTGCCGGCTTATGCAGGGCGCTGTTGCGGCCATGATTATCGGGATTGCCCATGGCAGCGTTCAACAGGTCACGCAGCAGATATTCCAATGTGTCGGCCACGGGATCGTCGCTGGCGCTACGGATGACGGACAGATAATCCTCATGCCAGGCCAGATGGCCAAAGGCCGCCACGCCCAGGGCGGACACAAGGCTTTCCTGCCCATGCAGAAGCACCATTCCGTCGCGGACGCTACGGTCGAAGCGCGGGATGAACAGCACGCCATTGCCATAACGCAGCGGGGCGGCCACCGCCAAGCCAAAGGTCCGCGCCACCTCCAGATAGGGGGCCTCGCTGGCGATGATCAGCACATCCTCCGCCCCTGACGAGCGCAGCAGCTTCACAATGGCATGTTCGGCCCCCTCCCCCGTCGGCACGAACGGGTCGGGATACCAGCATCCATCCTGCAGCGACCGGGTCATCAGGGCCTTGGGCCATTCCCCTTGGACGCCGCTGGACCCCGACGCCAGATGCGCGAAACGGTCCACCACCTCCAGGAACCGGTCGCTGCGCTCAGCAATGTCCCGGTCGGTCAGGGGCGGACAGGTGACGTCAGCCAGACGCTGCTGTTCTTCTACCCACGCCTCCCGGATACGCAGGTTGCCGATGGGCGATCCGGCGGCACGGCGCAGGATGGGCAGTTCCGACGCCGGAAGATCGGGCGACAGACCCAGCGTTGCGGCAATCCGCTGCCGGGCCACGCCCTGCGGCATCAAATCCAGCAGCCAGGGCGGCCAACTGTCCCAGGATCGGCTTTCCAGATTGACGGGTGTGCGCACCGACAGGGCGCGCCGGTCGATGACATCGCCGTCCAGCCCGTCAATGGCGGCATGGTCGAAGAAATAGTTATCGTCATAACTGAACCGGCTGGCGCCATTAATGCCGCGCGCGGGATCGGGCAGCCGGAGCAAGCCCGCCTCCCGCCACGCCCCATCAATATGCGCTTCCAGTGTCAGCATTCAGAATGCATCACTATGATGATACCTGTATGGGAAGTATGGACCTGAAAAGTATCAGGTCAATGATATTTATCCCCCTCACCCAAACGGCTTACCAATCGACGGCGAGGGTTCGGTGAACCAGGCGGCCCCGTCTTCGGTGATGTACATATGGTCTTCCAGGCGGATGCCGAAGGCGCCGGGGATGACGATCATCGGTTCGTTAGAAAAGCACATGCCCGGCGCCAGGATGGTCTTGTCCCCGCGCACCAGATAGGGGCCTTCATGGATCTGAAGGCCGATGCCGTGGCCCGTGCGGTGGGGCAGGCCCGGCAGCTTGTAATCGGGACCCAGCCCATAGCGTTCTAAGACGGCACGGGCCGCATCATCCACGCTTTCGCAGGTCTGGCCGGGCCGCGCGGCGGCGAAGGCGGCGGCCTGGGCCTCATGCTCAATGGCCCAGATGCGGCGCTGTTCGGCGGTCGGTTCGCCAAACACATAGGTGCGGGTGATGTCCGAATGGTAACCGTCGATCTGACAGCCCGTATCGATCAGGACGATATCGCCTTCGGACAGTTCCTGATCACCGGGAATGCCGTGCGGGAACGAACTGGCGACACCGAACTGCACCGCGCAGAAGGTTGAGCCATTATCGGCCCCTACCACCCGGTGCGCCTGATCGATGAAGCGCTTCACTGCACTGGCGCGGATGCCAGGGTGCAGGATCGCGGCGGCGCGGCGATGGATATCCAAGGTCAGGCCCTTGGCATAGGAGAGCAGCGCCAGTTCCGTCGCCGATTTGCGGGTGCGGCAGCCATCGACCACAGGTGTGGCATCCACCACCTTCAACGCCGGCGAGATGGTGCGCAAACGGCTGAACAGCAGGAACGGGGCCGCCGGGTCCAGGGCCAGCGTCTCATACCCCGCAACGGCACTGGCCAGCAGTTCAGCAGGGCACTCATCCTCCTCCCACAGAAGGATGTCGGCATCGATGGCCAGCACCTCTTTCAGCGACCCCAGCTCAAAGGCGGGGCAGATCATGGCCGGGCGGCGACCCCGGCGCAGCAGCAGCGCCACCAGCCGCTCCGTTGCCCCCCAGGGCACACCCGTGAAATAGCGCAGGCTGGCCCCCGCACTGATCAGCAGGGTGCCAGCCCCCATCTCCTCCATCAGGCGATGGGCCTTCTCGATGCGGGCGACATGTTCAGCAGGCTGGATGGCGGGCGGGCGCTGGCCCGACCGGTCAATGGCGGCAAGGCTGGCCAGTTCGGCCTCAGCCGTTGATCCCCCGATGCTCATTCTTCTTATCACTCCCTGTTACGGGGCGGGGTGTCCAGCCCCGCCGCTCGGTTGGGAAACATACGGCGTCGGCCCCGCCTATACCACCGTGAACCCAGCCCAGAACGGGTCCTCGCGGTCGATCCAGATCGTGTTGAAGCCCGTGGAAACGGCACTGCCCTCAATCGACGGGATGATGGCCGCATGGCCGCCCAGGTCAACCGCCGCCTCCACCCTTCCCGTGAACCGGCTGCCGATATAGCTTTCATGCACAAAGGCATCGCCGACCTGCAACCGACCCTTGGCCGCCAGATGCGCCAGCCGGGCCGAAGTGCCGGTGCCGCAGGGGCTGCGGTCGATGGCGCGCTCGCCATAGAACACGGCATTGCGGCCATCGGCCCCCTGCCCTTTCGGCCCATCGGCCCACAGAACATGCGACACGCCCCGGATGCGCGGATCGACGGGGTGCACCGGCTCCACCTTCTCCCGCATCAGGGTGCGGATGCTGCGGGACAGTTCCACGATGCGCGCCGCGCCCAGATCATCCAGGCCCTTATACGGTCCCTGCGGTTCGATGATGGCGTAGTAATTACCGCCATAGGAGACATCGACCGACAGCGGCCCAAACCCCGGCACCTCGATCTCCATCCCCCAGACCGCGACATAGGACGGCACATTGCGGATCCGGACCCAGGTGACGCGCTTGCCCTCTGTGCCATAGGTAATGTCGATGATGCCCGCCGGTACCTCCACCCGCAGCGTCCCCGGCGTGCGCGGAAGGATCAGGCCGTTTTCCAGGCCGAAGGTGATCATGCCGATGGTGCCGTGCCCGCACATGGGCAAACAACCGCTGGTCTCAATGAACAGGATGCCGATATCGGCATCAGCCTGGGTCGGCGGGTACAGGAACCCGCCCGACATCATGTCATGCCCGCGCGGTTCAAAGCACAGGCCCGTGCGGATCCAGTCAAACCGCTCCAGAAAGTCCTGCCGCCGCTCCGCCATCGAACCCCCGCGCAGCAAGGGCGCCCCACCGGCGACAAGGCGGACCGGGTTGCCGGCGGTGTGACCATCGATGCAGAAGAAGGTGTGGCGCATATTCAGTTCCCTTAAACGCCGGGCGCCGCGGGCCGGCGGTCGCCGGCCTTGGGTGCCTATCCTACCAATAGATCTGCCCGATCAAACCGGCCGCGTCGCGGCGGCCTTTTCGACCATGGCGGTGACCTGGGCGCGGCGCGCACCGGACAAGGGCAGGCGCGGCAGGCGGACACGTTCGGAACCACGGCCCATGATCTGTTCAGCCAGCTTGATCGACTGTACCAGATCATGTTCGGCATCCAGATGCAGCAGCGGCATGAACCAGCGATAGATCCGCCGCGCCTCGGCAATGTCGCCCTTCTGCAACGCCTTGACCAGGGCCACGGACTCTTGTGGGAACGCGCTGGTCAGGCCCGACACCCAGCCATGGGCACCCAGGATCATGCCCTCCAGCGCCACATCATCCAGCCCGGCCATCAGCACGAAACGGTCGCCAAATTCATTGATCAGGTCGGTGAAACGGCGCGGGTCGGGCGCGCTTTCCTTCACCGCCACAATGTTGGGAATGTCGGCCAGCTTGGCCAGCACGCGGGCGGAGATCGACACGCGATAGGCGGGCGGGTTGTTGTACAGCATGATAGGCAGGCTGGTCGCATCGGCCACCGCCTTGAAATGCGTGTACAGCTCCTCCTCCGTCGGGACATAGACCATGGCCGGCAGCAGCATCAAGCCATCCACGCCCAACGCCTCGGCATCGCGCGCAAATGCCACCGCCCGCTTGGTGGTCAGTTCCGACACGCCGGCCACCACCGGCACCCTGCCCGCCACGGCGGTGCGGGCACGGTCCAGGATGGCGCGTTTCTCATCCGGCTCCAGGGAGTTATTCTCGCCACAGGTGCCCAGCAGGATCAAGCCATCGACACCGTCGCGGATCAGGGCATCCTGAACCCCAGCGGTGGCATCATAATCCACCGATAGGTCTTCGGCGAATTGGGTGGTGGCGGCCGGGTACACGCCCGTCCAGGTCAGCTTGGCCATGGGTCACTCCTGCATTGCACTGAAAATCGTATACTATATAATATCGGGACGGAAAAGAGGGGAGTGTGGAGATGCGGTCCTTCCTGGTGATCGGCGGCGGCATTGTCGGCTACAGCATCGCCCTGGCGCAGCAGGGGTTGGGCCGGTCGGTGACGCTGGTGGATGATGCGCCATCCACACCGCCCGCCTCCTGGGGCAATGCCGGCCATATCGCCGTGGAGCAGGTGGAGCCGCTGGCCAGCCCCGCCACCCTGCGCGCCGTGCCCAAGCGCTTGTTGGCCCGTGATGACGCCCTGTCCCTGCCCCTGCGCGATGTGCGGCACTGGCTGCCCTTCGGCCTGCGGCTGACGACGGCGGCGCGACCGGATCGGTTCCGGGCAGGAAAGGCAGCCCTGTCCACCCTGGTGGGGGCCGCCATGCCGGCCTGGGAACGGCTGGTCGAAGGGATCGGACAGCCCGACCTGCTGATCCGCGACGGGCATTTCGTGATCTGGGATACGCCCGACAGCGCGGCACGGGGCCTACGCGCCTGGCAGGCGGCGGATACCGGCACCACGCGGTTTCGACCGATTGATGAGGGGGAGCGGGAGCGGCTGACCCAGCTTCTGGGCCGCACCCCGGCGGGCGCCATCCGCTTCACCGGCAGCGGGCATATCGCGTCCCACGACCGGCTGTTCGCCGCACTGCGCCGGCATTTCACCGAACGCGGTGGCGTGGTGGTAACGGGCAGCGCCACCCACCTGCCCCGCCGCGATGGCAATGTGTCCGTGGCACTGGCCGATGGCAGGGTGCTGACGGCGGACGGCGTGGTGGTGGCGGCGGGCGTGGCGTCGAAGCCGCTCCTGGAAGGGATCGGCCACCGCGTGCCGATGATCGCGGAACGGGGCTATCACCTTCATTCCGACGTCGGAAGTTGGCCCGCCGATCTGCCCCCCCTGGTGTTTGAAGACCGCGCCCTGATCGTTACCCGCTTTCGCGATTATCTGCGTGCCTCCAGCTTTGTGGAGTTCAGCCACCCGGACAGCCCGCCCGATGCGGCCAAATGGGACCGGCTGCGCGGTCGCATCCGGGATCTGGGCCTGCCCTTCCCCCTGCCCGCGCGCGAATGGGTCGGCAGTCGTCCCACTCTGCCCGACTATCTGCCCGCCATCGGCCGGTCGGACCGCGCCTATAATCTGTTCTACGCCTTCGGGCACCAGCATCTGGGCCTGACGCTGGGGCCGGTGACGGGGGAGCGCATTGCGGCATTGACGGTCGATGAAGGCCCCGACCTGTCGGCTTTTGAACTGCGGCGCTTCGGCTGACCCGCGAATGCCCTGACCTACGACAAACGCAATCTCCCTCACCCACCCTCGCGTCCTTCCCGCAACCGGTCAATGGCGGCCCAGATGTCCTGGCCACCCTTTTCATGCCGATCCGACAGCTTCTGCAGGTCGGCGGCCAGATGGCCGATATCGGATGAGATTTTGCTAACCATCATCTCCACCGCTGCAAAGGCGCGCCGCCCCGCCTTGTCGTTGGCAATGTCGGCCTCCGCCCGGTCCAGCCGGGCCGTAATCCGCACCAGTTCCATCTGTATCTGATGCATCAGGCCCGGCAGCCCATCCAAC
>JAEMSB010000131.1 GCA_016463045.1 Niveispirillum sp. | reverse complement strand
GGCTTGATAAGCTGTCTTCTTCGAATAAGTCGAGGCTTTAACCAGATTCCAAGCCTGCAGGTCACACGCCCAGCCCGGCATGTGACCTTTTGTTTCAAGGTTGCAATATTTCGCATTAACCACAAAAAATTTATTAAAAAATCCTTAAACCTGCGATATGTGAACGGAACATATCCCGTGGGGTAAGGGGGAACCGGGATGACCGGTCGTTTCAGCGGAATGTGGTGGCGATTGGCGGCCCTTCTGGCCGTTATCACGATATCTACCCCCACCATGGCCCGTCCCCTGACATTTGCCTTTGGTGACCATAATGAGGCACCGTTCGCCATTGTCGAAAATGGGCAGTTGAAGGGCGGTTTTGCACTGGAGTTTGGCCGGGCGCTCGCTTCACGGCTGGGTCTGGATGCGGCGTTCCGGTTTGTGCCGCGCAACCGTATCGCCGCTGAAATCTCCACCGGTAGCGTCGATGCCTATTGTCTGGCGGCGCAGCCCTATTATCCGGCCTTCGCGCCCGACCGCTTCACCCAGTCATTCTTCACCGATCACGACATCGTGCTGCTGTCCGCCGGATTGCGTGGTCCGGCGGCAATAGACCTGCTGCTGGGCGCGCGGGTGGGGACGGTGTTGGGCTTTCTCTACCCTGCTGCCGTCGAGGCGCTGTTCAGCAGCGGAAAGGCGGAGCGTATCGATGCGCGCAATGCCGATGGCAATCTGCGCAAGCTGCAGGGCGGGCGTCTGGATGCGGTTATCCTGCCGCTGGCGACATGGCGTCTGGCTGTATCGCGTGACGAGGCCCTGGCAAAGGTCGCCAGACCGGATTTCATCCCGGTTGCCGCGCGTGACCGGGTGTGTCTGGTCAGTCCCGCCAGTCCAGTGACCGTGCCCGAAATGAATCTTGCCATCCAGTCATTGGCGTCGGATGGAACATTGGCGGTGATGCTGCGCGATCTGGGGCTGTCAACCTCGCTGCAATCGTCGCAACTGCCGCTGACGGCACCGGGGCCGGCCCGGCGCTGATCAATCCAGCAGACCGTCAATATCGGTCATCAGCCGCTGACGCCGCTGCACAACCGGGACATTGTCGGCACTACCAGTCGTGGCGTCTGGGACGTCTGCCATCGACGCGACGTCGTCGGCCTGTTCATTGGCCAGGACAGCCGCCACGGCGGCCCGCACATCGTCCCGGCGTGTGGCCGGCACCCAGAATTCAAGCCGCACCAGACCCGCCGCCTTGCGGCGGGCGCGTGCCCTGATTTGCCGGATCGCGTCGCTCATACCGTCACCTCTTCAGATGCGACCACAGTAATGCAACCTGCATGCGAATGAAAAGTGCAGCCGGCGCGGTGCGGTCATTCCATCACGGCGGCATGCTTGTCCACTGCGGCGGCCGACTTCGGCTTGCGCAGCAGCAGCAATAGCGGAATCGCCGCCAGCGTGACCAGCATCATCATATGGAAATCATTGAGATAGGCGATCATCGCTGCCTGTCGGTTCACCATCAGGTCGGCAGCGGCCAGCAGTTCCGGGGCGGCCTGTCCCACCATGCTGACCGGCCCGTCGATATTGGTGTTGAAGGGGCTGATATGGGCGGACAGTTCGGCATGGTTGACCTGGGTGAAATGCGCCAGCGCCGCCGTCACGACCGACACGCCCAGACTGTTGCCCATGTTGCGTACCAGACTGAACAGGCCGGCGGCATCGGGCCGGTCGGCGGGGGCCAGGGTCGCAAAGGCCATGGTCGACAGCGGCACGAAAACCATGCCGATCCCCAAACCCTGGATCACCCCGGACAGGATGATGGGGCTGGAATCCATGACGATGGTGAAGCCCGTCATCATATGCAGTGACCAGCCGGTGACACAAAGACCCGTTAGGATCAGCAGGCGCGGGTCCACCACACGCATCAGCCGTCCGACCATCAGCATGGAGATCATCACGCCCACGCCACGCGGGGCCATCACCATGCCCGTGGTGATGGTGGGATAGCCCATCAACCGTTGCAGCATCGGCGGCAGTAGGGCCATGGCGGCCAGGACGATGATGCCTATGATGAAGATGAAGACTAGCCCCAGCAGCAGGTTGCGGTCGCGCAGCAGATGTGGCGGCAGAAACGGCTTTTCCGCCGTCATCATATGCACACCGAAACCCCAGAAGGCGGATACCGCGACGCCCAGTTCCACCCAGATTTCGGGCGAGGCGAACCAGTCCAGCTGTTCACCCCGGTCCAGCATCAGCTGCAACGTACCCACACCGATGGACAGCAGCGCGAAGCCGATGAAATCAAACCCGCGCTGCCGCGTGGGCGCCTTCGGCAGCCAGGCCAGGATGCCCAGGAAGGCCATGATGCCGATGGGGACGTTGATATAGAACACCCACCGCCAGTTCAGGCTTTCAGTCAGCCAGCCACCCAGGGTGGGGCCGATGACGGGGCCGACCATGACGCCCGCCCCCCACATGGCCATGGCTTGGCCATGCCGGTCGGGCGGGTTGATGTTCAGCAGTACCGTCTGTGACAGGGGCACAAGGGCGGCACCGAACACGCCCTGCAACAGCCGCCAGATGACCATTTCCGTTAGGCTGCCAGCGGTGCCGCACAGCATGGAGGCAGCCGTGAAGCCGACCACGGAGATCAGGAAAAGCTGCTTCAGCCCGATCCGGTCGGTCAGCCATCCGGTCATCGGCGTCATGATGGCGGATGCGACAATATAAGAGGTCAGCACCCAGGTAATGCTGTCCTGCGCCGCGCCAAGGCTGCCCTGCATGCTGGGCAGGGCGACATTGGCGATGGTTGTGTCCAGCACCTGCATGATCGTTGCCATCATGATGGCGACAGTCAGGGGGCCCTTTTTAAGGACGGCTGTGTCGGTCATGGCGGATCTCCCGCGTCACTTTACCGGGCCGCCGCCTGTGCGGTGGCAAAGCCGGGCAGGCCGCGGCTATGGCCGGTATCGATATCGACATTGGCGGACAGGCCCGCCCGCAGCGGCACCTGCTGTCCCTCTGCCATTTGCAGACGGACGGGTACGCGCTGCACCACCTTCACCCAGTTGCCCGTGGCGTTCTGTGCGGGCAGTACGGAGAATTCCGACCCTGTACCGGCACCGATGCTGACGACCTTTGCCGTCAGGGTGCGGCCTGGATAGGCATCCAGTTCAATCGTCGCCGCCTGACCCGGCTTCATGTTGGTCAGGTCGGTTTCCTTGACATTGGCCTCCACATAGGTGGCCTGGGTCTCCACCACGCTCAACATCGACATGCCGGGCAGGGCGAACTGTCCCACACGCAGCCGATCCGTCTGGCTGGCGATGCCGTCGGCGGGCGCGTGGACCAGAGTGCGCTCCAGATCCAGGGTGGCCCGGTCACGCGCGGCCAGGGCCTGCATCACAGTGGGGTGGCTGTCGGTGGCGATGGCAGGGTCACCGCCAAGGTCGGCCAGGGCGGCGGCCACACCCTGCCGGGCCTTGGCCACACCCTGTTCGGCGGCGCGCAGCTGATTGCGCGTCTCGTCCAGCTTGGCCTGGGCGGCATAGCCGTTGCGGGCGAGGCTGGCCTGACGGTCATGGTCGCGTTGCCGGAACTCCAGTTCCTGTTCGGCTTCTGCCAGTTCGGCGCGCTTCTGCGACAGGTCCGCACGCATGCGCTCAACATTCAGCCGGGCGGTGGCGATGGCGGCTTCGGACTGGGCCAGGGCAATGCGGTAGGGCTGGGCATCAATCTCGAACAGCACGTCGCCGCGCCTAACGGCCATGTTTTCTGCCACATGCACGGCGGTGACCAGACCCTGCACCTCTGGTGCAATGGCCACCTTGTCCTGCTTCACATAGGCATTGTCCGTGCTGACATAGCGGCCACCGGTGGTCCAAACATAGGCGCCGGTACCCGCCAGCACGACCGGCAGGGCCAGGCCCAGCGCCAGTCGGCGCCAGGCGGGCAGGGGGCGCTTTGCCGTGTCACTCATGATCTTCACCTTTGGAAAGGTTGGTCCGCACCCGCGACAGCAGATGCATCAGTTGTTCACGCTCCGCCTTGTCCAGGCCGGCCAGCGCTTCCTCATAAATCTCATCAACCACCAGCCGCATGGGGGCCAGCGCCTCCCGCGCCTTGTCCGTCAGGAACAGCAGGCGGGCGCGGCGGTCGGTCGGGTCGGGCTGACGCTGTACCCAGCCGCCTTCCTCCATCCGGTCTAAAAGGCGGGTGAGCGTGATCGGCTCCACATCCAGCGCTTCGGCAAGCTCCGCCTGCTTCATCCCCTCCTGTTTGGAGATTTTGAAGATGGCGTGCCATTGGGCGCGCGTGCTGCCCGTGAAGCGCAGCCGCTGGTCAAAGCGCTTGCGCAGCAGCCGTGCCGTGTCCGCCAGGGAGGCACCGAATGTGGGGTTGGGATCAAGGTTGCTCATAGGCATACATAATATAAGCATGCTTACTATAAGCAAGGCATGGGCCGCCCCGGCAGCCATGCAGAAATATCGGGGGCACAAAAAAAGCCCGCGCGGACCAGCAGGGCCGCACGGGCTTTATTAGCACTTTTAGATGGTTAGCGATAATGTCAGGCAATACCCCACAGGCGCTTGGCCTCTTCAGCGATCATGTCGGGAAACTCCTCCGGGAAGAACAGCATCCCGCCGGGTATCTCCCTCACGCCCATGGCGTTCGGGAACAGGGCATTCAGATAGGCGGGTGCTTTGGGTGTGAAAATCGGATCACCGGTGCCCCAGATGATGCGGACGGGCTGTCCTTTCTGGCGCAATACAGCCTCGGTCCCGGCCAGGGAATTGGCTTCCAGGGCCAAGGCGTAGCCATTGGTTAGGTTCTGGTTAGCGACCAGGGGGGCCAGATACATGTCGATCGTGGCGTCCTCCATCCGGTCCGGATAGGTGAAGGTCTGGCCGCCCAGGCCGATCTTGGAACGGGCGCGGTCATGATCGGCCAGATCGGGGGCCAGCCATTCGCGGGCGAAAGCGCCGGCCTTGGCCCGTTCGATGACGGGCAGCAGGGCAGGCGGTGGGCAATCGATTTCCGTGTCGCCATTGGTCAGCAGCAGACTGCGCACCCGGTCCGGATATTTCACCAGGAAAAGCTGGGCCACGGCGACGCCGCTGTCATTGGCGACAATATCGACATAGCGTTCGCCCAATCCATCCAGGAAGGCGGCCAGCATGTCGGCCTGTGCCGCCGGTGCCAGGCTTTGGCCGGCCCGCACCCTGGTATAACCAAGGCCCAGGAAATCCGGGGCCAGACAGCGGCGCCAGGGTGACAGACGCTCCAGCTGTCCGCGCCACTGAAATCCGTTCAGCGGAAATCCGTGCAGGAACAGGGCGGCAGGACCCTGGCCCCGCTCCACATACGCAATGTCGCCGAAACCGGTTTTCAGAAACCGGCGGGCGGCATTGAAGGCCCTGGCGTCAAGGGCTTCGACCGCTTGTATAGCGGGGCTGGCAAGGACATGGCGCACCGGAAGGGCGGTGGCGGCCAGTAGACCCAGGCTGGACAGGGCGAAGGAACGGCGGTTCATGGCAGGCTCACAGTTCTGGTGGACAGGCCACAAGCAATGCCGGGCGGGGGTCATGCCCTCAATGACGCCCCCGATCATGGCGATATGACCTGGGAGGTTATTGTCCTGCGCCGCATTCAGCCCTTACGCTGCTCCCCATGATCAAGCCACAGACGCCATCCAACCCCGTCATCGTTCCGTCCAACGCCAGCCTGGGCGTCATGCTGCGCGAATGGCGGGCGGCGCGACGGTTGAGCCAGCTGGATCTGGCCCTGGATGCGGAGATTTCCGCTCGGCACCTGTCCTATGTCGAAACCGGAAAGGCGCAGCCCTCTCGCGAAGTGCTGATGCGGCTGGCGGATGCCCTGGAAATGCCGCTGCGCGAACGTAATGGCTTGCTTGTCGCCGGCGGCTTCGCTCCCATCTTTCGGGAAACTGGCCTGGGCACGCCAAAGCTAGTGGGGATGAGACAGGCCATTGAGGCCATTCTGGCACAACAGGAACCCTATCCGGCCTTCGTGCTGGACCGGCGCTGGAACATCATCCAGGCCAATGTGGCGGCGGCGCGGGTCAATGATTGTGTCACGCGTGGCGCGCCCGCCCTGCATGACAATATGATGCGGCAGATTTTCAGCCCCGGTCCCTTCCGCGACGCTGTGGCGAACTGGCATGAGATCGCGGGCGACCTGCTGCGCCATCTGTACCAGGAGGTGGCGATGAACCCGGCTGATCGCATGGCGAAGGCGCTACTGGATGAATGCCTGCGCTATCCCGATGTACCGGCCAGCTGGCGGTTCCGGGACCTGGCCGCGGGGCCGTCACCGATGGTGACCACCATGCTTCACCATCCCGACGGGCGAGTTCTGAAATTCTTCTCCACCATTACCAGCTTTGCGACACCCTATGATGTGACGCTGGACGAACTGCGCATCGAATGCTGTTTCCCGCTGGATGAGGACACGGCAGCGATTTGTCGTGATCTGTAGTATGCCAAGGCATGCTGCCCTTGACATGCCACCCGCGCGCTCGGCCCCCGTTGCGCGACCGCACCCTTCGCCCTAGGGTCATTGTCCATGGGGGCGCCTTTGGACGGGCAGCCCGGAAGACATAAGGGTGGGCCCATGCCTTTCACGGCAAAGATCCTTCTGCTCGGCTCGGGTGAGTTGGGACGTGAGTTTGTCATTTCCGCCAAGCGTCTGGGCGCGCAGGTCATCGCGTGTGACGCCTATGACAATGCGCCGGCCATGCAGGTGGCCGACGGGCGGGAGGTTTTCCCCATGCTGGATGGCGACAAGCTGCGCGCCGCCGTGGAAAAGCACCAGCCGGACTTCATCGTGCCGGAGGTGGAGGCCATCCGCACCGAGATGCTGGCCGAACTGGAAAGCGAAGGGTTCACGGTGGTGCCGTCGGCCCGCGCCACGCAGATGACCATGAATCGCGACCGTATCCGCGAACTGGCTGCTGTCGACCTGGGCCTGCGGACCAGCAAGTACCGTTATGCCGAAAGCTTTGATGAGGTGAAGGCGGCCATTGCCCATACCGGTCTTCCGTGTGTGATCAAGCCCGTCATGTCGTCGTCGGGCAAGGGGCAGAGTACTGTCAGGGAAGAAGGCGCGCTTGAAGCCGCGTGGAAATATGCCGTTGCCAATATGCGCGGCGACCGGGCCAAGGTGATCGTCGAGGAGTTCATCCCGTTCGAATATGAGATCACCCTGCTGACGGTGCGGACCAAGGACGGCATCGTCTTCTGCCCGCCCATCGGCCACCGTCAGGAACGTGGTGACTATCAGGAAAGCTGGCAGCCGATGGGCATGCGGCCCGACCTGCTGAAGTCGGCACAGGACATGGCGGCCAAGGTCGTCAATGACCTGGGAGGTCACGGCATTTTCGGGGTGGAGTTCTTTGTGACCAAGGATGAGGTCATCTTCTCCGAACTGAGCCCCCGCCCGCATGACACCGGCATGGTCACCCTGACCTCGCAGAACCTGTCGGAATTCGACCTGCATGCCCGCGCCATTTTGGGTCTGCCGATCCCGGCGGTCGAACTCTATGGCCCCTCGGCCAGCGCCGTGATCCTGGCCGACCGTGAGGCCCAGGAATTCGCCTTCACCGGTCTGGCCAACGCCCTGTTCACGGGCCGCCCGGATCAGGCGGTTGATGTCCGCCTGTTCGGCAAGCCGACCACGCGCCCCTATCGCCGCATGGGCGTGGCCCTTGCGCGGGGCACCGACACGGATGAGGCGCGGGCAACCGCCTATGAGGCGGCCTCGCGCATCCGTATCGATTACAAGTGATGACGGCCAGCCCGCCGCCTTTCAGCGCCATGACCGGCATCCAAACCGGCAGCCCGGCTTTCCGCCGGGTGTCCCTGGCTTTGTTTGCGGCGGGCTTTTCCACCTTTGCCCTTCTCTATCATGTGCAGCCTTTACTGCCGTTGCTGGCCGATGGGTTCGGTGTGGCGCCGGCGGAGGCAGCGCTGGCTCTTTCCCTTGCCACCGGTTTCCTGTCGGTCTCGCTCCTGCTGTCCGGTGCCCTGGCCGATGTTTTCGGGCGCAAGCCGGTGATGGTGGCATCGCTGACCCTTTCCGCGCTGTTGACCCTGCTGACCGCCATTATCCCGTCCTGGCACGGGCTGTTGCTGGCGCGTGCGCTGTTCGGGGTGACGCTGGCGGGGCTGCCGGCGGTGGCGATGGCCTATCTGGGTGAGGAAATGCACCCGTCCGCACTGGACAGGGCCATGGGTCTCTATATTGCGGGATCGGCGATGGGCGGTATGGCGGGGCGGCTGGTTACCGGCGTTGTCGTCGATTTTCTGCCCTGGCAGGCGGCGACCATCGGGATCGGGCTTATGGGGTTGCTGGCCGCTTTCGCGGTCTGGCGGTCATTGCCGGTGTCGGCGGGATTTGTGCGGCGACCTGCACGGTCGGGCCTGATGCTGACCGCGCTGGCAGCCCCACTGCGTCGGGCCGATCTGAGGCTGCTGTTCGCGCAGGGTTTCCTGCTGATGGGCGGCTTCATCACCATCTTCAATTACATGGGTTTCCGTCTGCTGCTGCCGCCCTTCGACCTGCCGCAGTCGGTCGTGGCGCTGATTTTCAGCGCCTATCTGCTGGGCATGGGGTCATCCTCCACCGTGGGCCGCTTGACGGCCCGCTGGGGCCGGGCGCGGGTGATGGCGGGGGCCGTGCTGATCATGGCGGGTGGTATCGCCCTGACGCTTGCGGACACGCTCTATACCATTGTCCCCGGTATCGGGCTGATGACATTCGGTTTCTTCGGGGCGCATTCAATCGCCAGCGGCTGGGTCGGGGCGCTGGCACCCGTTGCGGGCAAGGCGCAATCCTCCTCCCTCTATCTTTTCTCCTATTATATGGGGTCCAGCCTGGTGGGAGCCGGTGGTGGCGTCGTGTGGGCCGCGTGGGGCTGGGGCGGACTGGTGGCGGTGGTCGGCGTGATGCTGGCCCTGTCATTGGCAGCACTTGCCGCATTGTCGCAAAAGGCGTGAGGGCGGGACGTGGACACGATCCTCAACATCATCCTGCCGGTCTTCGGTCTGGTCGCCATCGGCTTCGTGGTTGGTCGCCCGCCGGCTTTTCCGGCGGACTTCGCGAAATCCCTCTCCAAATTCATCTTCTATCTGGCGCTACCCTGCCTGCTGTTCAGATCCATGGCCGCGCGTGGGCTGCCTCATGGCGATGAGATGAACCTGATCGCGGCCTATTATCTGGCACTGACCGCTATCATGCTGGTCAGTTTCCTTTATGCCCGCTGGGTTTATCGGGAAACGCTGGGCGGGGCGGCGACGCTGATGCTGGGGTCGTGTTTCTCCAACACGGTGCTGGTTGGGGTTCCCTTGATGCTGGCGGCCTTTGGGCAGGCGGGGTTGCAGCAGATGCTGCTGCTGGTCACGGGGCACGCCGCTTGGC